>NZ_JAAFZF010000037.1:0-32705 GCF_010614825.1 Neobacillus sedimentimangrovi | reverse complement strand
TCTCGAGCTTGAAAGAGTACTATGACTTCTGCTGACTTCTGACTGCTCAGCTATCTATCACTAGATAGGTTACCAAGGTTACTTGGCGTGCCAGCCAGACCTCCCCGGGTAAGAGTGTAATCTTTCCTTCCATCCATCTGCTTCATTTACTCTGTATCACCTTCGGCAGAAAGGGCTTTGTTTTGTCATGCAAACTCACCCAGTGATACCTAGCCTCATATGAAGTTCGTGTTCCTCAGACCGGAAGTTTGCCGCTCGCTTCCTTCAGATTCCGCGTCACCACGGACACCCTTGCGTTAAGCTAACTGCTACTTCTGCCTTCGCAGCTCGGGACTTTCACCCTATAGATTACACCCATGCCGGGCGCACATAAAAAAACACCCGCCATTATGGCGAGTGTCGCTCAAAAATTTATTTAAGATTTGAAAAAGCCTTTTCGACTGCTTTAATTGTTTTTTCAATATCTTCATCAGTGTGCTCGGTTGAAAGAAACAACCCTTCAAATTGGGAAGGCGGTAAGAACACACCTTGTTCTGCCATTTCACGATAGTAGGCTGCAAAAAATTCTAAATTCGATGACTTGGCTGTTTCGTAATTGATGACTTTTTCTTCTGTAAAGAAGAAACCAATCATTGAACCGGCACGGTTAAAGCTAACTGGCACTCCATACTTATCCGCAGCTTCCTTAATACCTTTTTCAAGCATGTCACCTTTTCGAATAAACTCTTCGTAATGTTCTGGTGTCAACTGGCTAAGAGTTTCATAACCTGCAGTCATCGCCAGCGGATTACCAGATAATGTTCCTGCCTGATAAATTGGACCACTCGGAGCAATGTGTTCCATAATGTCCGCACGGCCCCCGTAAGCACCGACTGGAAGACCTCCACCGATGACTTTCCCTAAGCAAGTTAAATCAGGCTTAATATTAAAGTGTCCTTGGGCACAGTTGTATCCTACACGGAAACCAGTCATTACCTCATCAAAAATAAGAAGCGCGCCGTATTGATTGGTAATCTCACGAAGACCTTCCAAGAAGCCTGGAAGCGGCGGAACAACCCCCATATTGCCGGCTACTGGCTCGACAATAATGCAAGCAATGTCTTCGCCAAATTGTTCAAAAGCATATTTCACACTTTCAAGATCATTATATGGCACGGTAATCGTATTTTTCGCTACACTTTCTGGTACACCTGGACTGTCAGGCAAACCTAGTGTCGCAACACCCGATCCTGCTTTAATTAAAAGAGAATCACCATGCCCATGATAGCAACCTTCGAATTTCAATATTTTGTTACGGCCAGTATAGCCTCTCGCCAAACGGAGAGCGCTCATCGTTGCCTCCGTACCAGAAGACACCATGCGAATGACTTCAATGGAAGGCACTCGTTCAATCACAAGCTTGGCTAGTTCATTTTCTTTTAAGGTTGGTGCACCAAAACTGGTCCCTTCCTCGGCTACTTTTTTCAGCGCCTCTACGACACGATCATTGGAGTGTCCAAGGATAAGGGGTCCCCATGATAAGACATAATCAATATATTCATTCCCGTCAATATCATAGATTTTAGAGCCTTTTCCCCTTTCCATGAAGATTGGATCCATTTGGACGGATTTAAACGCACGAACCGGACTATTAACACCGCCGGGCATTAGTTTTTTGGCTTCTTTAAATGCTTCTATTGATTTTGTATATGAACGCATTCTTTTCCCTCACTTCGGATAAAATTATTGTTCTTCTTTTAACCAACGAATCGCATCTTTTGCATGATAGGTGATGATTAAATCCGCGCCTGCGCGCTTCATTCCCACCAGCATTTCCAGTACCGTCTTTTTCTCATCCAACCAACCGTTTTGTGCTGCAGCTTTGATCATTGCATATTCGCCGCTTACGTTGTAAATGACAATCGGCACATTGAAGTTATTTTTCATATCACGGACAATATCTAGGTATGGCATGCCAGGCTTAACGATTAAGAAATCTGCGCCTTCAGCCACATCTGATTCAGCCTCTCTAAAAGCTTCTAGGCGGTTCGCCGGGTCCATTTGATATGTTTTTCTGTCACCAAATTGTGGAGCTCCTTCAGCAGCCTCACGGAATGGACCGTAGAAAGAGGAAGCATATTTTACTGCATAAGACATGATAGGGATTTCTGTAAAGCCAGCTTCATCCAAACCTGCTCGAATCGCGGCAACAAATCCATCCATCATATTGGATGGAGCAATAATATCCGCACCTGCCTGAGCCTGGCTAACAGCCGTTTTCACAAGTAATTCCAAGGATTCATCATTAAGTATTTTTTCTCCTTTGACCACTCCACAATGGCCGTGGCTCGTGTATTCACATAGACAAGTATCTGCTATAACAAGGATATCAGGGAAATGTTTTTTGATGTAACGGGTTGCCTCTTGAACAATGCCATGGTCATGGTAAGCCTGTCCGCCGCATTCATCTTTCGTTGCGGGAATACCGAACAATAACACCGCTTTTATTCCATGGGCGACAATGTCTTCCATTTCTGCATGAAGGTGATCCATAGAGATTTGAAACACACCAGGCATGGATGATACCTCTTTACGGATATTTTCTCCTTCATATATAAACAGTGGATAAATGAAATCTTCCTCTCTTAAATGATTTTCTCTAACAAGCGCACGCATATTAGCGCTAGAACGTAATTTACGGTGGCGTGAAAATTGAAGTTGCATAGATATTACCTCCAACTCGTTTTTATTAAATACAGGTTCTAACCACAAACAAACATTTTCTTGCGCGTGTAAATTTTTAGAATAATGCCTCCTTTTTTCGAGAAAAAGGAAGCTTTACACGCAAATGATACCGCTTTACTTGCAATATCACTCATTTTTCCGCAGCTAAAAAAGCAATCGTACTCTTAAGCATTTCCTCTATGGTGTACTCAGATGGTGCCGCATGAACCGGCAGCCCATATTCCCGCAATTTTTTCTCTGTAATAGGTCCAATACAAGAAATGATGCAATGCTTCAGCTTATCTTGTAGGCCGTATTCCTTAACCACTTCCATTAAATGATCAACCGTCGAAGGGCTAGTAAATGTTAAAATATCAAGTTCACCACAATCGAGCATTTTTGCAAGCTTATGACGGCTTTCCTCAGGCATAAAGGTTTCATAAATGACCACTTCATCCACTACAGCCCCAGCTTCCCGCAGTGAGCTTGCAATATATTCGCGGGCAAGATTTCCTTTTGGAATCAATACTCTTGTTCCCTTTTGTATATGTGGTATGAACTCACGAACGAACACTTCTGCCACATATGCTGAAGGGACAAATGCAACTGGGAATCCTCTATCCCGTAGAACTTTCTCCGTCTTTTTCCCGATTACCGCTATATTCGGAAAGCATGCCCCTTCCTTTTTTATAAAGGTGAAAAAGGTATTTACTGTTACATTGCTTGTAAAGATAATCCAATCATATGTATCAAGAACCTTCAAACAGTCTTGAAGGCGTTCATTCTTTTTAATTGGCCGAAAATCAATCAATGGAATTTCAATAGGGAACCCGCCGAAGCTTGCAACAAGCTGTGAAAAAGGTTTCGCTTGATCTTTACCCCTTGGCACAAGGACCCTTTTCCCAAGCAAAGGCAGGGGCTGAATCATATTCCTTCAAGCTCCCGCTTCACTCTCTCAATCAGGTCCTTTGCCCCTTTTTCTATTAATAGGTTAGCAGCTTGGACGCCAAGTTCTTCCGGGTTTTGTCCTCTGAGCTCTTCCTTGAAAATTTCTTGCCCTTCTGGGGAAGCCACTAGCACATTTAAGACGATGTCATCATTTTCATCTACATAAGCATAACCGGCAATCGGTACTTGACATCCTCCCTCCATTTTTTGCAGGAAGGCACGTTCAGCACGAACCGCTCTTTCCGTTTTCTTATCTGTTAATTTTTCTAAAAGTGCTAGAAGCTCTTGATCATCTTCACGGCATTCAATAGACAAAGCCCCCTGGCCGACAGCTGGGATACATACATCTGTATCTAAATATTCTGTCACGACATCAGATGCCCAGCCGAGTCGGGAAAGACCTGCTGCAGCTAAGATGATAGCATCGTACTCTTCCGTCTCTAACTTCGCCAATCTCGTATCTACATTGCCACGGATCCACTTAATCTCCAAATCCGGACGCGCCGCTAAAATCTGCGCACTACGGCGAAGACTACTAGTACCGATGATTGCTCCCGAATTTAAATCTTTTAATTTAACATGCCCTCTAGATATTAAGGCATCACGATGGTCTTCACGGAATGGCACACATCCTATTGTCAGCCCCTCTGGAAGAACAGCAGGCATATCTTTCATGCTGTGGACCGCCATATCAATCTCTTTATTCAACATAGCTTGCTCAATTTCTTTAACAAATAACCCTTTTCCACCCACTTTGGAAAGGGTCACATCAAGGATTTTATCTCCCTTTGTAACGATTTCTTTTACTTCAAAATCATAACGTGGATCTAATTTTTTTAACTGTTCAATGACCCAATTTGTTTGTGTTAATGCCAATTTACTACGTCTGGAGCCTACGATAATTTTTCTCATGATTGCCTCCTAAATTATGAGTACCATAAATGAAATGTTGATAATTGTCCAAATAAGAAGAAATTAATTAATACGATTAAAAAGGAACCTACATTCCATAGGGCCAATTTTTTCCCTGTAAGGTTTTTGACCGTTTTTAAATATAAATAAATACTATAAGCCGTTAATAGGAGAAACGAACCAACGATTTTCATGTCGTACCACGGCATGCCTGGAAGCTTAAGAAGTGCCCACTGTAATCCTAAAATTAAACTTAAAAGAAGCATGGGAACGCCGATAATAGCCAATATGTATGAAAGTCTTTCAAGACTGTTCAAATCCGCAATCCGAATCAAACGTGTCCCCCACTTCTTTCTTTTTAATAGATCATATTGAATTAAATATAATAAAGAAAAAACAAATGACAGGGAAAATGCTCCATATGATAGAATGGCCATCGTTATATGAATAAACAAAAGTTCTGATACTAGTTGTTTAGCCATAACTTGCGAATGATATTCCATCGGTGCAAAAGCATGAATCGCCATAACAAAAAAAGCAAGAAGATTGGTGAAAAAAACAATAAAATCAACCCGCAAAAAACGATTGATCCCAAGTGAAAATGTGACTAATATCCAGGCATAAAAATAGAGTCCCTCAGAGATGGTGAGTACAGGGAATCTACCTGTTTGAAACATATAAAATATGAGAAAGCCAGTTTGCAAAACCCAGACAAATACAAGTAACCAGAAGGCAATTCGGTTGGCCTTCCGGTTTTGTTGCAGAAAATCGAAAAAATAAAGCAGCACACTTAAGGCATAAAGAACAACCGTGAATTCATGCAGCCTTGTCATCAAGACATTTGTCATATTAAGAAGCCCCCTTTGACTTAAAAGGAAGCTTGGGCTTCTTTAACAGGTATTTTGTTCGTTTCGGCTGCATTCGCTTTTGATTGCTGCTCTTTGACCATATTTTCGATATTAAAAATTTTCATAAATAGGTTCATGGCCTGTTCCGCATTATTACTTGCAGCCAATTCCTTAGCTTGTAAAATTGGATCCTTTAAGAGCTGATTAATGATACTCTTCGTATGTTTATTTAAAACTTTCTTATCACGTTCTGATAAATTTGGCAGCTTACGTTCTAGACTGACCATCGTTTCAGCTTGAATAGCAAGGGCTTTTTCTCGCAGGGCAGAAATGACAGGAATAACACCAAGCATACCGAGCCACTGCTTGAAATCGACAACTTCCTTTTCGATCATCAGCATGATTTTTTCAGCTGCCTTTTTCCGTTCTTGAAGATTGGATTCGACAATTCCTTCCAGATCATCAATATCATATAAAAAGACATTTTCTAGCTCAGCAATGGCTGGATCCAAATCACGTGGCACCGCAATATCCACCATGAATAACGGCTTTCCTCTTCGCAATTTCTCCACTTTTTCCATCATTTCTTTAGTAATTACAAAATCCTTTGCACCGGTAGAACTAATTAAAATATCAGCATCAACCAGTGCACATTGCAATTCTTTAATTGTTCTTGCCTCTCCATTGAAGCGACTTGCAAGGTCTTTTGCTTTTTCATGTGTTCTGTTAATAACGGTTACTTTTTTAACCCCGTTCCCGTGCAGATTTTGAACGGCCAATTCACCCATTTTACCAGCACCAAAAATTAACACATGTTTGTTAGCAAGAGAACCGAAGATTTTCTTTGCCAATTCTACTGCTGCATAGCTGACGGACACTGCGTTTGCACCAATTTCTGTTTCAGAATGAGCACGCTTAGCAACTGTGATCGCTTGTTTAAATAAATGATTAAACACCGAACCAGTTGTTTCTTTTTCTTGAGCAAGCATAAAGCTAGATCGAACCTGGCCAAGAATTTGGGTTTCACCCAAAATCATGGAATTTAGTCCACATGTCACTTGAAATAAATGATTAACTGCGGCTTCATCCTCATAGATGAATAAAAATGGCGAGAATTCTGCTTGCTCAATGCCAAACCAATCAGAAATAAATTCTTTAATATAATAACGGCCCGTATGCAATTGGTCCACGACCGCATAAATCTCTGTACGATTACATGTAGAGAGAATCACATTTTCTAGGATGCTTTTCTTATGATTTAATTTTTGCATCGCATCCACAAGTTCTGTTTCATTAAAAGTCAACCGCTCACGGATTTCAACAGGGGCAGTTTTATAGTTTAATCCGACTACTACTATATGCATTTGTAATTGACACCCCCATATGTTTTACAATATAACTACATTGATTATATCATGATCACTTTCACTCAATACGCGATAATTGTGAACATTCATCGAAACCTGTATGATATTATTATTAATTGAATGAGAGTATTTACTTATTATACTCCCTTATGTACAGTAACAAAAAAATAGTTTAGATTCAAGTCGACTTTACTGGAAGTGGTGTTTGAATTGAAGAACCAGCAAATTTTTCCTGGAATTATTTTAATAGGATTTGGTGCCTATTTTTTATTGCAGCAATCTGGAATTACTATTTTTCAAACATTTTTTACATGGCCAACTTTGTTGATCATTGTTGGGACTGCCTTCTTAGGACAAGGCTATTCAGCTAATGATTCAGAAGCAATTTTGCCTGGAGTGATACTAGTCGGATTTGGTCTTCATTTTCATTTCGTTGGCAACGTCACATTCTGGCCTAATAATAATATAGGCATGTTATTTTTAATTATTTCATTAGGCTTTTTCCTTCGTTTTCAAAAAACGAGTTCAGGTTTATTTCAAGCCTTTCTCTTTCTTATTTTAGCTGTTCTATTACTGTATTATGATAAGATTGCTAATTATCTTGAATTTGTACAAAACGGAATGAGCCTTGTCTGGAAATTCTGGCCTGTTTTGTTAATTCTAATCGGTATTTATTTTCTCTTTAAAAAGAAAAAATAATCGCCTGGCATCACGCCAGGCGTTTTTGTTATGAGATCATTTTCTTACATATACTTTTCTATAATTGCCCATGCTTTATCTTTTCCTTCCCCTGTTTCTGAGGAAAAAATAACGATATCGTCATTCGAATCAAGGTCGAGTGTTTCTTTTGTCACTTTTAAATGCTTTTGCCACTTTCCTTTAGGAATTTTGTCCGCCTTTGTTGCAATAACGATGCATGGGATTTCATAATGCTTTAAGAAGTCATACATCATGACATCATCACTTGTTGGCGGATGGCGCAGGTCAACGATTAGTACACAAGCACGCAATTGCTCCCTAGAAGTAAAATACGTTTCAATCATTTTCCCCCAGGCAGCACGTTCGGACTTTGAGACTCTCGCATAGCCATATCCCGGAACATCGACAAAATACAGTGACTCATTAATTAAGAAAAAATTTAATGTTTGTGTTTTTCCAGGTTTTGATGAAGTCCTCGCCAAACCTTTACGATTTAACATCTTATTAATAAATGATGACTTCCCCACATTGGAACGGCCAGCTAAGGCAAATTCCGGCAAATCAGTATCAGGATACTGATCTGGCCTAACGGCACTAATGACGATTTCAGAACTTGTTACTTTCATTCCATTCTCCCCTCCACTAAAGCATGCCTTAATACTTCATCGACATGCGTAACAGGAACAAATTCTAATTCGTTGCGTACACTTTCTGGAATATCGTCAATATCCTTTTCATTGTCCTTTGGAAGGATGACTTTTGTCAAACCTGCACGATGGGCACTTAACGTTTTTTCTTTTAATCCGCCGATTGGTAAAACTCTTCCTCGAAGTGTAATTTCCCCAGTCATTCCTACTTCCCGGCGGATCGGCCGTCCGGTTAACGCGGAAACAAGTGCAGTCGCAATCGTAATACCGGCAGATGGGCCATCTTTAGGAACAGCCCCTTCAGGGACGTGAATATGAATATCATATTTTTCATGGAAGTCCTCTTCAATTTCAAGCTCCTTTGCTTTGGATCGGACATAACTGAAGGCGGCCTGTGCCGATTCCTTCATCACATCACCTAGTTTACCAGTAAGGACGAGCTTTCCTTTACCAGGCGCTAAAGCAACCTCGATTTGCAATGTATCTCCCCCGACTGTTGTATAGGCCAAACCAGTTGCCACTCCGACCTGATCTTCTGTTTCCGCTTGTCCGTATCGGAATTTTGTTTTTCCTAAAAATTCTTCTAAATTTTTCTCTGTCACAACCACTCGTTTCTTTTCACCGGAAACGATGATTTTCGCCGTCTTACGGCAAATGGTTGCCACTTGACGTTCTAAACTGCGGACACCGGCTTCCCTTGTATAATAACGGACAATTTTTAAGATGGCATCATCACGAACTTGTAATACTCCTTTTGACAGTCCGTTTTCCTTCATTTGTTTCGGCAGCAAGTGATCTCTTGTGATATGAACCTTTTCCTGCTCGGTATACCCTGCAATCGTTATGATCTCCATTCGGTCCAACAGAGGTCCGGGAATGGTACTTAAGTTATTAGCGGTTGCAATGAACATAACCTTTGATAAATCATAGGTTTCTTCAATATAGTGATCACTGAAATTGTGGTTTTGCTCCGGGTCAAGTACTTCTAAAAGCGCAGCTGATGGATCTCCACGGAAATCGCTGGACATTTTATCGATTTCATCAAGTAAAAAGACCGGGTTAATTGTTCCTGCTTTTTTCATACCTTGGATAATACGACCTGGCATAGCACCAACATACGTTCTTCGATGTCCACGAATTTCCGATTCATCACGGACACCTCCTAAGGATATACGAACAAACTTCCGATTTAGGGATTCCGCAATGGATCGGGCAAGACTTGTTTTACCAACACCTGGAGGTCCGGCAAGACAAAGAATTGGTCCTTTCAGAGAATTCGTCAGCTTTTGCACGGCCAAGTATTCAAGGACTCGTTCTTTTACTTTTTCAAGTCCGTAATGTTCTTGGTTAAGAATTTTTTCTGCACGATGAATATTGATGTTATCCTCTGTCTTTTTCGACCAAGGCAAACTAATAAGCCATTCAATATAATTGCGAATGACTGCACTTTCTGCCGAACTAGTAGGAACTTTTTCATAGCGGTCGAGCTCTTTCATCGCTGCTTTATATACATGTTCAGGCATGCCGGCTTCATTAATTTTTTTCGTCAGCTCTGCTATCTCGCCAGTTTTTCCTTCTTTATCGCCTAATTCCTTTTGGATGGCTTTCATTTGTTCGCGTAAATAATATTCTTTTTGCGTTCTTTCCATCGAGCGTTTTACACGCTGTCCGATTTTCTTTTCTAAATTTAATACTTCTTTTTCATTAAAAATGACATCAATGACCTTGTTCATTCTTTGTTTTACATCGATCGTTTCAAGGATATCTTGTTTCTCCTTCAGTTTAATTGGCAAATGAGAAGCAATGATATCTGCCATTCGTCCTGGCTCTTCAATATCAGCCACAGAAGCAAAGGTCTCTGCTGAAATCTTCTTCGATAATTTTATGTATTGTTCAAAATAATCAAGCATTGTTCTCATCAATGCCTGATCCTCAACATCCTTATCGGTCGGGTCCTCATATGTTTTGACACTAACTGAAAAATAATCATCTTCATCATAAAAAGATACAATTTCTGCTCTGCTTAATCCTTCCACTAATACACGTATTGTTCCGTTAGGAAGTTTTAGCATTTGTTTTACTTTTGTTAATGTGCCAAATTTATATAAGTCCTCTTCTGTAGGCTCATCTATCGAAACATCCTTTTGAGTTGTTAAGAAAATAATATGGTCATCTACCATTGCTTTTTCAAGTGCCTGCACCGAACGTTCACGGCCTACATCTAAATGCAGGACCATCGTCGGATACACCAGCAGCCCCCGAAGCGGTAGGAGAGGGACGACAATTTCGTTCTTTTTGGCCAAAATACTACACCTCCACATGTAAAACTACAAATTACTATTCTGTCATACAGAATAGTCTTTGTACAAATTCTATCCTATTTAGTATTTAGTGTCTATTTTGAGGAAATGGACTTTCATCATTTATCTATATCTTCTCCAATTGAAGAAAATAACTGCATTTTAAATAAACAAAAATCACTTGGCATGGGTTTAGTAATCCAACTAAAACTAAGCAATCACAATAATTCAGTAGAAATTGGGGCTAGATATTCTCAAGGTCGAAAAACCTGAAAAAAACTTCGGTTTGTTTGATAAGACAAACCGAAGTTTTTCATTAAATCGTTTCTTTTTTACTTAATTCAATAGAGGCAGGGATTGCATGATTTCGTTTAGATTCTTTTACTAAGGCAATTTCAAATACCTCACGAAGATGGGTGACCGGAACAATTCGGATGCCGTCTATTTCTTTTAATATCGATTGCATATTCTCTTTTGGAATGATCACCGTTTTTGCTCCGGCTTTTTTCGCTGCCTTCACTTTCGGATAAACACCGCCGATTGGTTTGACATTCCCATGAATACTGATTTCACCGGTCATGGCAACCGTATTTTTGATAGGTATTTTATAAATAGCTGAGTAAATCCCAGTTGCCATGGCAATACCAGCGGATGGACCGTCTATGGGCACTCCGCCAGGAAAATTGACATGGATATCATAATCATTCGCTGGAACACCCATGGATCGAAGAACTGTAATAACATTTTCAATCGAACCACGGGCCATACTTTTCCTGCGAATTGATTTTTCTTGACTACCAATACTCTCTTCCTCTACAATCCCAGTAATATTAATGGTCCCTTTTTCTTTTGCTGGAATGACCGTTACTTCAATTTCTAAAAGAGCCCCCGAATTTGGACCATAGACAGCAAGACCGTTGACAAGGCCAACTTGTGCGGTATCATTTATCCGTCGTTCCATTCTCGGAGTCATCTGACTAGAGTGAATTACCCACTCAATGTCTTCATCTTTAATGTAATCACGTTCTTCAGTAATCGCCAAACCTGCCGCAATTTGCACCATATTGACAGTTTCACGACCATTTCTGGCATAGGTAGATAAAGTATGTACACCCGTATCACTAATTTTTAGATTAACTTTCGCCGCTGCTTTTTTCGCTACGGTGACAATTTCTTCTTGCGTTAAATCCCGAAAGAATACTTCCATACAACGAGATCGAATCGCAGGTGGGATTTCGTTTGGAGTTCTTGTTGTAGCACCAATTAAGCGAAAATCAGCAGGAAGTCCATTTTTAAAAATATCATGGATATGTGTTGGGATTTGTGTGTTTTCTTCATGATAGTATGCACTTTCCAAATAAACTTTACGATCTTCCAATACTTTCAGAAGTTTATTCATTTGTATCGGATGCAATTCACCAATCTCATCGATGAAAAGGACGCCGCCGTGGGCATTTGTTACTGCTCCTTGTTTAGGTTGAGGAATCCCTGCTTGTCCCATTGCACCAGCTCCTTGATAAATCGGGTCATGGACAGAGCCGATAAGTGGATCAGCAATTCCTCTTTCATCAAAGCGGGCCGTGGTTGCATCTAATTCAATAAAGACTGAATCCCGTTTGAAAGGTGACTTCGGATTCTTTTTTGCTTCCTCCAAAACAAGGCGAGCAGCGGCTGTTTTTCCAACTCCCGGCGGTCCATAAATGATCACATGCTGCGGGTTCGGACCACAAAGAGCTGCTTTTAGAGCCTTAATTCCATCCTCTTGGCCAACAATATCTTGAAAACTTGTTGGACGCACTTTTTCCGATAGTGGTTCAGTTAACGAAATAGACCTCATTTTTCGAAGCTGCTCCATTTCCTTGCGGGATTCACGATCAATTGATACTTTTTGTGTCCGCTGGTTTCTAAGCAAATTCCAAAAATACAGTCCGATGATGATTCCAAAAAATAATTGTATAAATAAAGCAATCCCCGTCCAACTCATATATTTTCCTCCTGCACCATAATACTCATTTGATAATAATAAGTATTTCCTGCAGGTCGATGGAATAAACCATAAATCTTTTTAAACCAGAGATTATATGAATACTAGCATTCTTGTTCTTTCTTCACTAACATCGAATTCCCTGTCTTGATAAAAACAATTTGATTTAATTCCACTTCCCTATATTCCACCACATACCACTCAAAAAAATTACGCCAAATCGAATGAAAAACATAAAGAACCTGACATAAAGCCAGGTTCTCTAAGATCTTATGCGGATTTTTCTTCTTGTGCAATGGATCCATCTTTAAGAATCAGCTTTGGAGCACTATTGTTCAATACTGTTTCTTTTGTGATGATACACTTTTTAATATCATCACGAGAAGGTAAGTCGAACATTACATCAAGCATAATTCCTTCGATAATGGATCTCAATCCACGGGCACCGGTTTTCCGCTCAATCGCTTTCTTGGCAATTTCCTTGAGGGCCTCTTCTTCAAATTCCAGTTCCACATTATCAATTTCAAGCATTTTTTGATATTGCTTTACTAATGCATTTTTCGGTTTTGTTAAGATTTCGATCAATGCATCTTCATCTAGTTGCTCTAGGCTAGCAATAACTGGTAGACGTCCGATGAATTCCGGAATGAGTCCAAAGCGTAAAAGGTCTTCTGGAAGAACTTTAGATAAAAGTTCCTTAGAACTAATTTCCTGCTGTTTTGGATCAGCCCCGAAACCAATCACCTTTTGACCTAAACGGCGCTTAATAATTGGTTCAATTCCGTCAAAAGCACCACCACAGATAAATAGGATATTCGTTGTATCAATTTGAATGAATTCTTGGTGCGGGTGCTTTCTTCCGCCTTGTGGAGGAACGCTGGCAACAGTTCCCTCCAAAATTTTCAATAATGCCTGCTGAACACCTTCACCGGAAACGTCGCGTGTAATAGAAGGATTTTCAGATTTACGGGCAATTTTATCAATTTCATCAATGTAAATAATGCCTTTTTCGGCTTTTTCCACATCATAATCAGCAGCTTGAATCAATTTTAATAAAATATTTTCAACGTCCTCCCCTACATATCCTGCTTCTGTCAGGGATGTAGCATCCGCAATCGCAAATGGAACGTTTAAAATACGTGCCAATGTTTGAGCTAGAAGGGTTTTTCCACTTCCAGTCGGTCCAATCATACAAATATTACTTTTGGAAAGCTCCACATCATCAATTTTGCTGCTAGAATTGATTCGTTTATAGTGATTGTAAACCGCTACAGATAGCGCTCTTTTTGCTTTTTCTTGACCAATAACATATTCATCAAGGATTTCGCAAATTTCCTTCGGTTTTGGAACATCTTTAAATTCTACTTCTTCTTCCGTTCCAAGCTCCTCTTCAACAATTTCAGTGCAAAGCTCAATGCACTCGTCACATATATAGACTCCTGGTCCGGCAACCAGTTTCCGAACTTGATCCTGTGTTTTACCACAGAATGAACATTTTAACTGGCCCTTTTCATCATTAAACTTAAACAAACCCTTTCACCCCTTGGACGACTTAAGTCATTTATTCAAATGCCGAATAATCCATACAAAATTCCATTTATTATTGACTCTCAAAGGTATGTATTTTGCATTGTAACACATTTCTGAAACGGACTGGAACTAAAAAGCTTTTGTTCAAAAATATGTTTTAATTTGTTTGGATTATTCGTAAAAACACCTATGTACTCCCATAAGCTTATCCATATTACCTATAAAATAAGCCTATGTTTTACTTGTTATATATAAATTCGCTCTTTCAGTCCCATTTTCCTGCCCGTTATCAAAAAGGTTTCCCTGTACTTATTATAATATGTAATTTTAAAAATGTATAAAACAAGGCACGATCAAATCGTGCCTTTGTATCATTTACCATTATTTTTTGTTTTCAACAAGAAATTCTACTGCTTTCTTAAATTTAAGATCTTCTTTGATGCCTTCTGTTCCGCCAAGAGCTTTTTTGATGTTGTCAACAGACATGTTATACATTTCAGCCATTTTTTCAAGCTCAGCATTTACATCTTCTTCAGTTGCTTCAAGATTTTCAGCCTTAGCAATCGCTTCAAGAGTAAGGTTAACTTTTACGCGCTTACGAGCATCTTCCTTCATTTGTTCACGAAGGGCAGCTTCATCTTGACCAGAGAATTGGTAATAAAGCTCTAAGTTCATGCCTTGCATTTGAAGACGTTGTTCAAATTCTTGAAGCATACGGTTTACTTCATTTTCAACCATAACTTCAGGAATTTCAACCTCTGCATTAGCTGCAGCTTTTTCCACTAACGTATCGCGTAAGTGATGTTCTGCTTCATGCTTCTTGCTATTTTCTAAACGAGTTTTGATTTTTTCTTTTAAAGCATCTAGAGTTTCTACTTCATCATCTACATCTTTAGCAAACTCATCATCTAATGCAGGAAGCTCTTTTCTTTTAATTTCATGAACAGTTACCTTAAATACAGCTGGCTTACCAGCTAGTTCAGCTGCATGGTATTCTTCAGGGAAAGTAACTTCAACGTCTTTTGATTCACTAGCAGCGACACCGATTAACTGATCTTCGAAACCAGGAATAAATGTGCCTGAACCAAGTTCAAGAGAATAGTTCTCTCCTTTACCACCTTCGAAAGCTTCCCCATTAACAAAGCCTTCGAAATCGATAACAACTGTATCACCTTTTTCAGCTGTACCTTCTTCTTTTACTACAAGCTCAGCGTGACGATTTTGAAGTGCTTCTAATTCTTTCTGTACATCTTCATCTGTTACGTTTGTATCTAGTTCTTCAACCTCAAGGCCTTTGTATTCACCTAATTTTACTTCTGGTTTAACTTGAACAGTAGCCTTAAATGTAAAATCTTTATCTTTACCCATTTGCTCAATGTCAAAATCAACATTTTCAGGCTGAGCAATTGGCTCGATTCCAGTTTCTTTGATTGCATTCATATATGCTTCTGGAAAAATAAAATCTAACGCATCTTGATAAAGTGCTTCTACACCAAAGCGCTTTTCAAACAATGCACGTGGCATTTTTCCTTTACGGAAGCCAGGAACATTAATTTGTTTTACAACTTTTTTGAATGCAGAGTCTAATCCTTGGTTAACCTTTTCAGCGGGTACTTCAATTGTAAGGACACCGCGGTTACCTTCTAATTTTTCCCATTTTGCAGTCATTCTTTTTCCCTCCAACATCTATTCGCATTCATTAACAACGAATCTTGAAATTCGGAATATGTCTTGTCCACTAAGCCAATTCCATTTCTTCCAATGTTAATAAATTTTCTACACAATGCAACCCCTACATTATACCATAGGATTGAATTCTTTCAACAGCCTATCCTATAGATTCGGATAGGAAATTTTCTCAATTTCTTCTATTTGCTCGATTACCTGGGCAATTTCATCAGGCGCTGCCAAATATCGGTCCACAATTTTTCCAATCATTGGCTCCAATCCAAGATATTGCTGGACTATGTAATGTAAAGCTGCCGCCCATATATGCGGAGGTGTTGGATGTAGTTCAAAAGGATAGCTCATATAGAAAATTCGCTCTAACATTTCGGTGATATTCATAAGAAGCGTAGGGTTTTCATTTTCCAAGTAGCTTTCCGATAAAGATTTTATCCCCAGCATTTGCGGCTGTTCTTTCACCCCCGGGAGCTCATGAGGGATGACCTCTATTTCCATATTAAACTTCCTTACTATTATTTTGCGATCTACTTCTTGCTCTTTAAGGAGGCTTAATAGGATGGTTTTGATAAATGGATGCCCGTTATCATCTGCTAAATATGCTTCTATTTCATTAAGATAGGGACGGATATTTTTATTAGTTATATTTGTAACAATGGCCATTTGTTCGTTTAAATTTTTTTGTGAGAGCTTATGTAAATCGAGTTCTGTCATTTCCAGCTCCATTTTTTCTACAACTGGTTTAGTATTCTCTGACTCGATATGATTTTCGGCCATCTTCCTGCTATAATGCAACATGGTTTTGAAGTGATCATATCTCTCAAACGGAATGGCATTTTCTTCATACAGGGCTTCAATTGTCGTGATGATTTCCTCGTATTCATGTAGATGTACTAAAATGGTTAAATACAATTCTACCATATAAATATAGTCGCCAATCCCTTTTTGCAGCATCTCTGTTGTAAGAGCCTTTGCCTTTTCAAAAGAACCTGCTTCAATATAGGAGAAAACAAGTCCAAACAAAACTTGTTCATTATTCGGATCTAGGACATTGGCTTCCTCCAAATAGCGGATCGCTTCGCTATAATTCTTATTTTGTAGGTTTTCCATCCCTTTGTCGATTAATTTTTTTTCAGCTCCGGGAAAGAAGAGGACATTGTTTTTTCTTTTAATACGCTTCCTTTTTCTCATCTTATCTTCCTCTGATTTGGCATTAAATTAGTATTTAAAAATAGTTTATCACAAAAAAGGCATAAAAAAAAACTTACCAACTAAGGTAAGTGATATTTTGTTATATAGTATGACTTCTACTAGAAAACACCTAGATAGTAACTCTGATTTTTCAATATTTTAAGAGTGTCTCGTTGGAAATATGTGCAAAATTTATTCTAAGTATTATTTAAGATGATCAAAGTTCTTTTTCAAAACTATATTCAAAAAGAGCGACCTATCAATCATGAATCGAACTGGCTTCCTGCACCAGAAGGAGATTTCAATTTGTTGTTAATGCTGTACCAACCCGCAGCAAAAATATTAAATAGCACTTACGAAATACCACCCATAAAACGCGTTCGATAACCAACTTCTAAATTATTATGGTCAAACAAAAAGAGAATGTGCTTTAAAATTTAATTTACTCGATAAATAAAAAAAGTGGGCCATCATTGCCCACCTTCATTATGACAAAAATGATAATCAGGGAAACAAAATCGATAAATAGTGCAAAATTAAGTTCCTTCCATCATATCTCGTTTAATGTATCCAAGATATCCAAATGCCATTAATACAATGCTTATCACAGATATGGTAATGAAAGTTAGAGCTTCAAACTCTTCGATAGGTAATTGTGGAAGCCAACTTAGAATAGCAATTTTTGAAACCCATTCAGGTATATCTAATATGGCGCCGAAGTAGTTTACTGAGAAACAATACCCAAGATAAAAATATACTACTTTACCAAATTTCGGTATCCACCCAAGAGTTAGTGTGGCTAAACCAATCATAAATAATACAGATGGTAAGTAATTAAAACCAGCAGCAAGAAAATCAACGAAATCCATTGTCGATTCGGATTCCATCACAGAAATAGCTGTACCGCCTAGACTACCTGCGGCTAATAAAATTCCTATTATACTAGCAAAAATCGCTAGACCAATACAATTCCAATAAAGTTGTTTACGAGTAACCTTTGTAGAAAATAACTGACTTAAGCGCAGCCGTCTTTCTTCAGTAAAAAGTTTATTAACGTTAAGAATTGGTAAAATAGAAACTAAAACGATCATAACCATCATAATCGTACCAGTAAAAGACTCTTCAATAGAAATCCCTGAATGAGAAAACATTTGTTTCATTATTTCATTACTTTCAATAAACGCTTGCATATCACCATATATTGCACCATAGGAAGATCCTATGAAAATAAATGTAATCACCCATCCAATAAATATTCCCTTATTAATCTTAAAAAATAAGCCCCGAACAGATAACAATGATTTTTTGGCATACTCTCTACCTTTTCTCTCTGGAAAGTAACCTGCTCCCATATCTCGAGATCCTTCAAGCGAGAAAGCTATCATTGTAACAATTATCATGAAAATAAGTGCAAAAATAAGTGGAAGCCAGTCATTGTTCGTAAATGGATAGGTTAAATAGGTCCAACCGAGCGGATTATACATCGATAAATCGACATTAGAAATATCTGTTCCTGCACGAACGATAAAGAGAAATCCTATCAAACCAAGGGTTGAACCTGTCGAACTTGAAGAAGTTGGCATAATTTGTGCAAAGACTAGTGCCATTCCAGCCCCAATTATTCCTGCAAATCCTACCGTTGCTCCAAATAATAAGGAACCTTCAACAGAAATTGTTTCTGCACCAAAACTTACTAATACTCCACTAATAAAAAGGGCAAGGAAAATATTAATCAGAATCGTTTCCATCATTGTTGCCAGTGAGTTTGCTTGGCGACCGATATGAAAAGAGCGAACAAGTTCAGTCAAACCAAGATCCTCTTCTTTCCGAGTATGACTAATTACATGGAAAACGGACATGACCATAGCAATTAATCCACAAAATAGTAACATTTCATGTGCATACATGGCTCCTAACGTATAGTCCGTTGCAACATCGATTGGGGTTGGACCTACAATAGCAATCATTGCAGGGTTTTTTAATGTTTCATATAACCCCATTAACCCCTGACCTTCTGCTATTTCTTCAAATGCAGGAACAAATCCGGCTGAAAATAAGCCAATCCCTAAAATCCAAATGATCATTTTCTTCCAATCACGTTTTAAATATTGGGTGAAGAGGATTTCCCATCGGGCAAATTTTTCCTTCACGATCTCTTCCTCCTTTTACACCTAATTTTCATAGTGACGCATAAACAAATCTTCTAAAGTAGGTGGAACAGCTTCAAATTTTTTAACACCTAATTTCGTTGCAGCTAGTAATATATCATTTAAGTATTGGGTATCTGCAGAGAAGGTTGCTTGATTATCCTTATGTTGGAAATCATATACACCCACTACATTTTTCAATTGAGCTATATCTCCTTCAGTCTCCAATGTAACAATTGTACGTGTTAAATGACGCAATTCATCGAGTGTCCCTGTTTCCACCACTTTCCCCTGACGAATGATGACGACCTTATCAGCCAGACGTTCTACTTCACTTAAAATATGGGAAGATAATAATATAGCTTTTCCTTCATTTTTAAGTTTTTCTACTTCTTCTTGAAATACTGCTTCCATCAAGGGATCTAATCCAGATGTAGGTTCATCAAAAATGTATAAATCAGAATCTGCAGATAAGGCTGCAACCAATGCAACCTTTTGGCGATTACCTTTAGAATATGTTTTTGCTTTTTTCTTAGGATCCAACTCAAAACGCTTAATTAATTGATCACGCTTATGTTTATTTCCACTACCGTGTAGCTTTAAAAACAAATCAATAATCTCTCCGCCTGTAAGATTTCCCCAAAGAGAGACATCCCCAGGAACATATGAAATTCGCTTATGAATTTCAAAACTTTCTTTCCAAACATCTTTACCGAAAATTTCTGCCTGGCCGGTATCTCGTTTAATGATTCCCAATAAAATACGTAATGTTGTAGATTTACCGGCACCATTTGGACCAATAAAACCAACCACTTCACCGGCATTTACTGAAAATGTTACATCACTAAGCGCCTGGAATTTACCAAACTTTTTTTGCAAACCACTTAATTGGATTACTTTTTCCATCCACCATACACTCCTTAATAAGGAAATAAATTTACATATATAGTTCAATATCTACAAAACCAACAAACAAAAATACTAGCAATAAATAATTAGTACATTTTTAAAGGATTATGAACAATATTATGAACTTAAATTTAAATTTTAGTTCATAATATAAAATATTACCTAGACTGTCAATTAGAGATTTAAACTTTCCTTACTTTGATAGTATGCAATAGTTTATATATAATAATAAATAAACGATAAATTCTTGGAATTTCATTTTGAAGGTAGTGAGTACACTTGGATGGGTATGAAAAAAGAACAGAAGAAAAGAAAAAACAAATTTTAAAATCGACTTTTCAATTGATAAATTTGAAAGGGAATAGCAAAAACGTAACAACGGAGGAAATTGCCAAACATGCTAATGTTGCAAAAACGACCATCTTTAAATATTTCGGCAGTAAAGATAACTTGATTCGCGAAGTCTATAAAAGTTTTTTTGAGGATATGATTGCATCGGGAAAAGCAATTTTGGCAAAAAACAAACCTTTTGAAGAAACCATTATTGAACTAAGTCAAAATAAAATAATAAAATTAAACGAAATAAGTCATTCGTTTTATATAGATATGATGCATTATATTACAGAAAAAGAAGATGACGGACTTTCATTAATGGCAAAAAAACTTTCAGAAGAAAATCAAAGCATTCTATTGGATTTATTTCATCGGGGGAAAAAAGAAGGAAAAGTAGATTTAAAATATTCCGATGAATTTTTAATGCTCTATTTCAGGACAATTGTTGAAGGAATGTCCAATCCACAAATATATGAAAAAATCGCACCATATACAATGGAATGGACAGAAATGTTCCTTAAAGGCTTTGCACCATCGAAAAAAGACTAATATAGTTAAACAAGTTGTTCGCGTATGTAAACCTAAGCTAACGATGCTGACCATGTATTTTAGAATGGTTTTTAATCGTCGATCATCAGCCAAATAGGCCTGTATAAGACTAGTGTAACATACTCAGTTATTGAGTACGTTTACCTATGTGCTTATACAGGTCCTTTTTAATTGAAATAGAAATGCAAAAAGGATTGATTGGGTGATAAGTGGACTAAGATAAAACATTCAATCCAATACTATAAATATCCATAAATACTTTATTGATATAGGAATAAAAATCATGTAATCTATTATTTATTGTGACAAAAAAATAGAATTTTTTCTACTTTTCAAGAGAGAGAGAGGGACAGACCCATTGATATCTCGATCGCGGAACACGAGTGAAAAAGTCGGGCTGTTCCAAATCCACAAAGTAGGATTTGATAAATTAGTGGAAAGTTTTAAAGATATAAGGCCTCTTTTTGTTAAATCTTTAGAAGGCTTATTTCAGGCAATAATGAATCAAAATGTGGCCCATTTTAATTTTCGGAGGTAGAAGTATGAAAAAAGGAAATCCATGGGCGTTAATCCCATTTGTAGTGTTTTTGATTTTATTTATTGGTTCAGGGGTTATTACAGGTGATTTTTACGCCTTTCCTGTTATTGTAGCCATTACCATCTCGAGCGCTGTGGCATTGGCAATGAATCCAAAAGAACCTTTTACGCAAAAGGTTGATATTTTTTGCCGTGGGGCAGGAAATTCGAATGTCATGCTGATGGTTGTCATTTTTCTCTTGGCTGGGGCATTTTCGGAAGTAGCTAAAGGCATGGGAGCAGTGGACTCCGCTGTTAACCTTGCTTTATCATTCGTTCCGCAAAACCTGCTAATTGTCGGCTTGTTCATCATTGCTTGTTTTATCTCCCTTTCAATGGGAACATCGATGGGAACGATTGTAGCACTAGCGCCAATAGGGGTTGGGATAAGCGAACAAACCGATTTTTCCATGGCTTTAGTAATGGGTGCTATTGTTGGGGGATCCATGTTTGGTGATAATTTATCTTTTATTTCTGATACTACAATTACTGCTGTTCGTTCACAAGGCGCAGAAATGAAAGATAAATTTAAGGTGAATTTTTGGATCGTATTGCCGGCAGCTATTGTAACTTGCATTATTTTTGGAGCTATCACATTGGGTGAAACGACTCAAGTAGAACATTTAAAATATAATTGGATAAGTATTGTCCCCTATGTTTTAGTTATTATTTTTGCGTTAGCTGGAATGAATGTTTTCTTAGTTCTGGCATCAGGTATTATTCTCGCTGGGGCTATTGGCTTAACAGATGGTAGCTATCATGTAATGAGCCTCTTTGGCAAGATTAGCGAAGGTATGTCAGGAATGTATGAAATGGCCTTCCTTGCGATATTAATAGCTGGAATGGTGGAGATTATTAAATTTAACGGTGGAATTGACTTTCTTCTTCAACTTGCGACACGAAGGATTAAGTCGAAAAAGGGCGCTGAATTTAGTATTGCAGGTCTTGTTGGTCTAACGAATTTATCGACAGCCAATAATACGATTTCCATTTTAATAGCTGGTCCGCTTGCCAAAAATATTGCTGAACAATATGGAATTGAACCGCGAAAATCAGCAAGTATATTAGATATTTTCTCTTGTACAATTCAAGGCTTACTACCATATGGAGCCCAATTTCTCGCAGCAGCAAGCATAGCTAAAATATCACCAGTCAGTATCTTGCAATACGCTTATTATCCAATCCTCATTGGAATTTGCGGTATCTGCGCTATCCTTATAGGATATCCGGCAAAAGAAAAAAGAAGTAATAAACCTGAAGTAACAAATTAATCATGCTTAAGCTCAAATGATCTCCCTTCTATTCACGTGCTATAAGAATGGAAGGAAGTTAATATGCTAATACTCCAACAGGAATAGGCGATCATTCTTCATGAATGATCGCTTCTTTCATATAAAGATAACTTTTTAAATTGCTTGTAGGATGATATTGTTGAAAAATATCACTTTAATAGAATGTCACAAATTTCCCTTACCCAACTATGTTGATGCTTCCAACATTTCCACACATCCAACATCCATTTCTGAATCATTTCGTCACGACTTTCCCCTGGTTGTTCGTTCAAAACATCCATCACAGTTAAATAATAGGCTGAATGATCGGGAGGTTGTAATTGCTTCCAATTAAATTTTTTACGACTAAGGAGCGTATGTACACGCTGTACTTGTCTCCCATTAAACCCTTTTTCAAGAGCATAATATAACCCAATTAACGAAAAGGCAGTGGTAATTGGTTTCATACCATTGCCTGAATGTTGAGCTGAGTATGTATCAATGGCATGTTGAAGTATAAAATCAATATCCTGTTTACCGATTGTATAACTACTTAATTTACTGAATTTTTGATAACATTCACCCGATGCATTATAATTCATATTTAATGGAATCTGATGATGATTTAAGTTTAGCCCACATCCAGGACATTCTATAATATTTTCCAAAGCTTTAAATACCTCCAATCTAATATTAATACTAATGCTATTTTAAAACTGTCTCTGTTTTATTAATCATATCTTTAATTAAAAGAAACTAATACATATTTATTTACCTCTTTTACTATTTTCCCCGTAATATTAAAGTAATCTCTTTATAGATTCCTAACAGAAAAAAGGCTCCACGCATTATTGCGCGGGCCGATAGGAAGGAGGAGTTTTATTATAAACATCTATAGCCGTTTTTCGTATTAACAATAATGATCGAATGGACCATTTTTTTCTTTGGCATAAAAAAACAACCTCTTATACCATACATTTAATGGGTTAAAAGGTTGATATCATTCGGTTTTTTAGTATGTAGGATGGCGTCCTAGGAGAGATTCGAACCCCCGACCGTACGCTTAAAGGCGCATGCTCTATCCAGCTGAGCTACTGGGACATTTACAGTTCCTAATCAGTCAAAACCTAGTCATATCAAGGTATTAAAAGGAACTAACACAGATTAAGTTTTCCAGTTTATAAAAAGTGGGGATTAGAACAAATCCCTAACAAAGTTCTATTGCCTAGATAACAGAATAATTCAGTGATAAGTAGTTATCAAGGATTTTATTCTGTTCATCCCCACTCTCCATTAGACAGCTACTCTAACAGATAAGATTTCCCAAAGTTAATGAGGTATTCCCTAAACTCCTCACAGCAAAAATATAATCCTAGCTCTTTCGTAAGATTTTTCATTTCCTTATATAAACCACTGCTTTTTAACTTTGATTTTAAATCAGGCTTATTGCTCATGAATTTACCTCCAATATTGGTAGAATTTATATAAAATTCCAAAAAGTATGAGGTGTGATTAGTGGATAAAACTTTAATCTCTCAGAGGTTTGAAAACTTTGCTAATGATTGTAGAGGTTCAAGTGAGTTATATGAGCATTTATCAAGAAAAATAGCTAAAGATGATGAGATTCTTGAATTATGTACTTTGGCAAGGGAGGGGCAACCAATCCCAAACCTTCTTTTAGGTGCTGTCCATTTCCTATTATTTAAAGGGAAGGAACATGGGTTAAAAGAATACTATCCAAGTATTGTCCAATTCCCAAGAGAAAAAGAAGATGTATTTGTACATTTCAAAAGTTTTTGTCAGGTATATAGAGATGAGATCATTTCTATCCTTAAAAGTAAGTTAGTGCAAACAAATGAGGTCAGGAGATGTGCTTACCTTTATCCAGCCTTTTGTTATATTTATGACAAAGTGAAAAAACCTTTATCAATAATAGAAATTGGAACAAGTGCAGGTTTATTACTTTTATGGGATAAATATAGGTATTCTTATGGAACAAACGAGGTATATGGAAATCTAGTATCAAAAGTTCATATAAGTACAGAAATAAAAGGGGATAACATTCCCTCATTACTAAAAGAAAGTCCTCCAGTAGCATCAAAAATTGGTTTAGATTTACATGTAAGTAATTTAGGTAATCCTGAAGATAAATTGTGGTTACAGTCACTAATTTGGCCTGAGCATAAAGAAAGATTTGAGCTCTTTGAAAATGCAGCTAACCATTTTAATGAAAACCCTCCAAAACTCCTGGAGGGAGATGGAGTAGCTTTACTAACTAATGTTGCAAAACAAATGCCAAAAGATACTGCATTATGTATTTTTCATACTCATGTAGCAAACCAAATTCCAAAAGAATTAAAAATTAAACTTCTAGAACAAGTTAAGCAAATTGGGGATACAAGGGAGGTTTTTCACCTATACAATAATATGTGGGATAGAAAACTCCATCTTGATTTCTTTATTAATGGGACAGAGTATAATCTAACTATTGGAGATACTGATGGGCATGGTAGATGGTTTAATTGGGAGTTATAAAATAGTGAACCAACAATCCTTTAGTTGACTAAGTAATAAAGAAAAGGGCAGGGCTATAAGCTCTGTCCTTTATTGTAAAAATTATAAACTGCTAAGTTATTCAAAAAATAAAATACCCTGCCTTTAATTCAGCCGAAGTAAAGGTTTTATAAATATTCTCTTAGGTTATCAGCTACCTCCTCAACATCTAAATATCAAGATACTGAGTAGTAACTGCTAAATTAGAATGTCCAAGAGCTTTAAATATTAATGCAAGATTAGCTCCTTTATTTAATAAGCTCTTTGCATATCCCCTTCAAAATTGCAGGGATATTGTAGGGATAAAAATAGAGATGCTCCCAAAGTGTTCTAATCTGTGTTAGCATCCCTTATCTTCCCAAAACCCTGTCATATCAAGGCTTGAGATTGTAAAACTGTTGCGTCCCAGGAGGGATTCGAACTCCGACCGTAAATAAACTTGATGTTAGTTTAGCGGTTAAAATCATCAACACTATTAATCAGTGACCGAACTCTTGAACGATATCGTTGTAACACAATAAAATTGCACTAATTCAGCGGCAATTTTATGGTAAAAGAAAAGACTCCACGCATTATTGCGCCGAGCCGATAGGAAGGGGTAGATTTAAAATAAAGTCATTTGAATTAAATTGACCAATTAAACCGCTTTTTGCTTTGGCATAAAAAAACAACCTCTTAAACCATACATGTAATGGTTAAAAGGTTGATATCATTCGGTATTTTAGTATGTAGGATGGCGTCCCAGGAGGGATTCGAACCCCCGACCGTACGCTTAGAAGGCGCATGCTCTATCCAGCTGAGCTACTGGGACATTTGTTAGTTGTTATCGAAGACAAGATTAATTATATTATCCTTATATATAATTGTCAACAAGTTTTTTAGATTTTTTTTGAATCATTTTTAATGACTGTTATCACTTCTGACCTGCTTGTTTTGTCACTTAAACCGGCTATGAGGACATACTCCAAATATTGTCCTCATATTTCATGAATGCCGGTTCCTACAAATTTGTTGAAAGCAAGTCCTTATGAATCCTTACCTAATACAAATTGGTGAGACAATTTTGGAATCTTACATCCATCAATATCAAATACAGACATTTCTACCTTTTCACCATTTAAATCAAGGATAACATAAGTTTTTTCGAAACGTTCCCGAGGCAGGCGTATGCTACCTGGATTTAAAAACAATGTCCCTCCGACCACCTCTGCACCTAGTACATGTGAATGGCCGAAACAAACTATTTCTGCGCCTACTTCCTCTGCCTTATATTTTAGGTTCATTAACGACGTTTTCACTGAATAGCGGTGTCCATGCGTGATAAAAAATTTTTTTCCGGCAAAATCTGAAACCAGCTCCTGGGGGAAACCGCCAAAGTCACAGTTGCCCCCCACAGTAAAATAACCGGTTAATGCCGGATGGTCTGGATCAAGTTGAGAATCTCCACAATGAATCATAAGATCCACATCGGATAAATGTCGCTCTCTAATCGTTTCAAGCTCTTTTGTTAAGCCATGACTATCGCTGACCACTAGCACCTTACTCATGAGCGTTCAGCTCTTTCCAAAATCGAATCTAGTTCCGAATCCAGCTTTTTCAAAGCATTAGCTCGGTGACTAATTTGATTTTTTTCATTCGAAGATAACTCGGCCATGGAGACCCCTTTTTCAGGGACATAAAAAATCGGGTCATAGCCAAACCCATTCGAGCCGCGCGGTTCTTCTAGAATGCGTCCTTCACAGGTCCCTGACACCGTATATGTTTCCTGGCCAGGGATCGCAACAGCTAATGCACAGTAGAATCTAGCGGTTCTGGATTCTTCCTCCACGCCTTTAAGTTCAGATAATACTTTTTCTATATTTTTTTGATCGTTTTTTGGTTCTCCTGCATAACGAGCAGAGTAGATTCCTGGTTTGCCGCCAAGGGCATCAACAATTAAACCAGAATCATCGCCAATAACCATTTTGTTAAGGGCCTTTGATATTGTCTCAGCCTTTAATACCGCATTTTCTTCAAAAGTTGTACCTGTCTCCTCGACTTCCTGGAGCTCTGGAAAATCGAGTAATGTCCGAACAGCCACTCCACGAGAAGCAAAAATTTTCTCAAATTCCTTCGCTTTTCCAGGATTTTTCGTTGCAATAATAACCTCTTTCATAGTCAATCTCCTCTTTATCAGGTATTATTCCTGCTCGATTCAATTTTCTTGACGATCTCATCACCGAGGGCTTCTTTTTGCTTCTCAAATAGCTCCATCAAGCCCTCCTGTGCAGCATTCAGTAACCCTTGCAACTGGTCATAGGAGAAAGTGGCTTCCTCACCTGTTCCTTGCAATTCAACAAATTCTCCGCTCCCTGTCATCACCACATTCATATCTACAGCAGCTGTTGAATCTTCTGCATAATTTAAATCAAGGACTGTTTGTCCATCCTCTAATATACCGACACTTGTTGCCGCTAAATAATCTGTGATCGGAAATTTGGTTAACGCTTTTTTCTCCACTAGGCCATTGAGGGCTAGCGTCATTGCCACAAACGCCCCAGTTATGGAAGCTGTTCGTGTTCCTCCATCCGCTTGAATGACATCACAATCAATCCAGACAGTCCGCTCCCCTAGAGCTTCAAGGTCAACTACCGCTCTTAAAGCACGTCCAATTAAACGCTGAATCTCCATGGTTCGACCGGAGACTTTCCCTTTCGAAGATTCCCTTATGTTTCTTGTTTCGGTCGCCCTTGGCAGCATGGAATATTCCGCCGTGATCCAACCTTTTCCTTCTCCTCGCATAAATGGCGGGACTCTATCTTCAATGCTAGCAGTACAAATCACTTTTGTATTGCCAACAGATATTAACACCGAACCTTCCGGATGGATTAAATAATTTGTTTCCATATGTATAGGTCTTAGTTGTAATGGTTTCCTGCCATCAACACGCACAATGCCTTCCTCCTCTAATGTAGTTGCAGGGGTCCCCCTGTTATTACATTTGCTTAAGTACCAATAAGAAAGAGGTGGCATTGAAGCCAACCCCTTCCCTTTTCATTATATAGTATATCAGAAATCAATTTTTAAAAACTACCTGTATTGACTTTTTCTGGACGGGTAACAGGCTCAGTCAGTTTTTTACCCTGATCATTTTTTAATTCTGCTTTACCATCTACTTGGATTGCCACTTTTTCTATGCCTTCCTGTTCAGTAAGACTCAATACAAGGGATTCTAATACATTCTGGGAAATAACATTTTCTTCAGAGCTTCCATATATATTTTTATTAAAGTTTAACGTAACCGTGCCATCCTTATATTTCGGTGCTTCAAGCAACTTCGCATCTGGCATAAACCCAGTTACCAAGTTGGAATTGTCGCTAGGGCCATTGATTAATTCATTAACTGCCGCCACTATTGGATCCTTTTCATTGAGATTTACCCTGCGTGTGACTGGTACATAATAATAGGAACCTTCTTCACCACCGATATAATAAACAGTCAGCGGTTTTGTATTTGAAATATCCACTACATCCTCTGTATCAAAATTTATACCGGATTCCCTCGATAAATTTTCGCTGATCGGTGTACCATTTACAGGCATTTCCGTTAAATCATGACCATTCATTTTTAGCTTAACTTTTTCTACTCCGTCAAATTGAGTTAATGTCCAAGTCACTGATTGAAGGATTTTCATTTCATCTTCAGGCTGATAGTTTTTAAATTCATTAGAAAAATTAACTGTGGCAACCCCGTTATCTTTATCAATATCTACAGAAAGTTCGGTTCCTTCGGGTATTACCGCTCTAAAGTCATTCGGAAGCATTTCTTCTACCGGTCCATTAACCACTAAATACTCTAGAGCTTGTTTAGCAACGGATTTTGTTTTTGGAAGATTAAAAGTTTGGGGTACTACATAACCGTTTTTATCAATGAGGTAAAGCTCTGTCATTATGCTGTTTTCTTCCTTTTTCTGTTTGGCGGATGTGTCTTTATCCGCTGCATTTTCTTCAACCGACACCGATTTTGGTGGATCAATTTTTTGTATTTTCTCCGTTCCAAATAATCCGCACCCAGCCAATAAAAGCGATGAACTAAGGACAGTCAAACTGAGAATTTTTGCTTTATTTGTGAACATAATTTTCCCCCCAAAGACAGTTTGTACTATCATGTATACGAGCCTAAAAAAAAATTAGACCGTCTTAGCAGGAAAAATTGGGACAATATTTTAAACTTTTTCTTCTATGAAAAATCAATAATCTACTTAAGTTATTCATTTGCGTTCTAGACATTTCTTTACGAATCGTCCAAGAAATCTCCACCACACGTTAGCTAACACTAATTACTAATATGAGTTCGCAAAATGATAATAATCATAGTCAAGTTATTATTAAGGATTATTACTAACAAAAAAAGCATACCAATTAGTGTGCTAATTGATATGCTTTTTACTTAATTTAATTTTTTTCACATTATCAATGGATGTTCCAAGCCATTGAGAAGCGATTTTTGTAAAAATCCATTTGGAGCCGGTAGTATAAAATTCATGCTGGACATCTTCCTCGTCCGTGTCGAGCATCCCTTGATATTGGAGAATGGTACTTATTTCCCTTGCTGTTTCATCCCCTGAACTGATGACATTTACCTTTTCGCCCATAACCTTTTGAACCAATGGCCCCAATAATGGATAATGCGTACATCCCAAGATTAAGGTGTCCAAATTTTGATTTAAAAGCGGTTTTAAAGCCTCTTCTACAATTTTTTCGGCAATTGGTCCTTCATATTCACCACTTTCCACAAGAGGAACAAATTTTGGACATGCATGGCTTGTTACATACAGGCGACTATTAAGTGATTTTAAAGCTATTTCATAAGCACCGCTTTTTACGGTACCTACCGTTCCAATCACTCCAACTCGATAGTTTTTTGTCCGTTTAATCGCGGCACGAGCGCCAGGATTAATAACACCGAGTACGGGAATGGAGAGTTCTCTCCGGATTTCATCCAATGCTGCAGCAGTTGCTGTATTACATGCTATGACAAGCATCTTAATATTCTTTTCTAGTAAAAAGTTGGTCATTTCCCACGTAAATCTTTTCACTTCTTTAGGCGTTCTAGGCCCATAAGGACAGCGTGCCGTATCCCCAAGATATATAATTTTCTCATTTGGGAGCTGTCGCATTACTTCTTTTGCAACGGTTAAGCCACCCACTCCGGAATCAATAATTCCAATTGCTTGTTTCAAACTTCTTGTCTCATTTTTGGTAGTCAACATTTCTAAACTTCCTTTTGCGCATAAATTAGCGCATTTCTTGATGCAGTTTCATTAAGTTGTTTTGAAGGAGTTGTATTTCTTCTGCTGAGAAGTTTTTTAATACTTCCTCCAAGTAGGCCTGCCGTTTTTTTATTACTTCATCAATAATTCTTTTTCCCTCTTCAAGAAGGTGAATTCTAACAACACGACGATCTTTTGAGTCTTTTACGCGTTCCACTAATAAATTTTTCTCCATGCGATCGACCAGATCGGTTGTCGTACTGCATGCCAAAAACATTTTATTAGAAAGCTCGCCGATTGTCATGTCTCCTTCTTCAAAAAGCCATTGAAGGGCCACAAATTGGGGAGGAGTAATCTTATAATTACTCAATATTTCCCTGCCCTTTTGCTTAATTATTCCTGATATATACCGTAAATCCTTTTCAATATTTGCAACAATATCTCCTGTTACTTTGCTAGTATTTTCGAGTTTCACTGAATCTACACTCCTAATAATCTGCTTCTCCTCTTAAGATTACCTTTCTATGAAACTTCCCTGCTTGTCCTTATTTTCTACTTTTTTCATTAAAAATTCAAGCTGAAACAGACCCATGTCCATGGTGGGTGTATAAAATTATTTCCATTCCTGTATTGTACAAAAGTATGAACCGGCCTCCATTAGCGGATGCCGGTTCGTTTTAAAGTTCTAGCTCTCCCATTCGAAGGAGTTCTACAACTGCTTGTGAACGCCCCTTAACGCCTAGCTTTTGCATGGCATTGGAAATATGATTCCGAACTGTTTTTTCGCTGATAAATAATTCACTAGCGATCTCTTTTGTTGTTTTGTCTTGTAGTAACAGTTCGAATACTTCTCTCTCTCGTTTGGTGAGTAACGGCTTGTGAGTATATTCATTCTCCTTCAAGTATTGTGACCCTCCTTGCCTTCGCCAGTTATGCACCGGGGGTGGGTATATATTTAGTCACCATATCATATGTAAACAATACACAGGGAGTGACATTTTTACTTAAAGGAATTTAGAAAAGCGTAAGCCCCCTGTCCAGCGGCGTATGGCTTCCTCCCAAAAGCTATCGCTTTCGGTCGTGCGATGTTTATGCTGCCGTAGTCTTCCTTGTGGTGGACTCCGACTGAGATATAGGAAACACGAAGAGACAGTGGCGATTCGATGTTGACTTATCGTAGGGCGGAGAACGAAAGACACTAGACGCTAGGGGGCTGGAGCTAGACAGTTCTCGTAGTAGTAAACAAACCTTATAGTCTAATAAAATGGCCTCAATTTAATGGATTTTTGAGTTTAGCATAAATGATATATCTTTGTGGAGCATTTCCTATATAATGAAATGGGTAACACGTGGTCAGAATTAGTTCTTCTTTCTCATTTTGCAGGGTGATGATACTTCTGTCGTCCTCATCTACAATTTTCATATTGGTGATTTCGTACTGAAAGGTTCCGTTTGACATTTGCATGTTAAGTAAATCTCCCACCTTCAGTTCACCTAAACGTCTAAACACAGTATCTCGGTGCCCTGATAAAACAATCTGTCCATTTTCACCAGGAAAAAAAGAGCCTTTGAAGTGTCCCACCCCTTTTTCTAATTCATCTGGATCTGTTCCTTCAATAATAGCTAATTCTGCTTGAATTCTAGGAATAACTAATAAACCAATCGTATCGCCCATTTTTGGCACTTCTCCTACCATATTTTTGGATGGACGTTTTATCATAACTTGCTTTTCTGTTTGACCTATAACTATTTTTTTTGCTTCTTTAAGAGAAGTATTTGTCTTAATCTTACTATCAATTAATTGCCAAAGACCCAATCCAATTACAATCATACCTGTTAAAGTGAGTAAAAGTGGCACCTTTTTCAACATTAAGTACCTTCCTTATCCAACTTCGATTTATCATTCATTATAACAGAAATAACTATTTTTATTCAAAAAATTCAGAAAATAATAAGTAGAATACGCTCTCTCCTAAAAGGTCCACTTTGTGCTTGCGAATCCTTTTCGCCGTTCTGAAGGCAATTCGCCGCTAAACTTATACACTAGACGCTAGACATTTTCTCATCTTATAATCGAGTAGGAGGGGGTGATTAACCCCCGTCCTCTCACACCACCGTACGTACGGTTCCGTATACGGCGGTTCAATCAAGATAAATGACGCAAGAATTCATAACGTTTCTGTAGACTTTTAAGCCCTTGGTTACTCCAATAGGAGTTTCCAAGGGTTCTGTGTAATATGGGACTTTTTGAGATTCGCCAATAACCTTTACGACTGTTCCCCCATTCATAAGCTTTCCATTCA
>NZ_JAAFZF010000036.1:0-33280 GCF_010614825.1 Neobacillus sedimentimangrovi | reverse complement strand
GAACCGACTTTCAGCACCCCCTCATGCGAGGGGATGAATTATCCGGTATTAGCTCCGGTTTCCCGAAGTTATCCCAGTCTTACAGGCAGGTTGCCCACGTGTTACTCACCCGTCCGCCGCTAACCAACAGAAGCAAGCTTCTATTGGTCCGCTCGACTTGCATGTATTAGGCACGCCGCCAGCGTTCGTCCTGAGCCAGGATCAAACTCTCCAAAAAAGTTGATTAGCTCATAAAATTAACGTTGGCTTCGTTTCGATAGAAACGAATGTTGTGATTTGTTGACGTTTTTGGTTGTTTAGTTTTCAAAGAACAATACATCGCAATCTATTAATCTGAAATTAAACAACATTTATTATTATAATATAATATTTCACCGATGTCAACTGACTTTTATCATAATTCAAAACAACCAATCAAAGGTTTTATTCGATTATCTATCAGCGACATAAATTATAATACAAACCATTTACATATTAGTCAACTACTATTTTTATTGTTTTTATTTTTTTACTTAAAGTTTAGTTTTTCTTCAATAGGTTAAAATAAATTTGAATTTACCTATCTCAATCAATATAGGAGTGAAACGAATGGTAGTAAAAAAAGAAATCGAAAAAGATATTAATCCTTTAAAGGATTCTGAGCTTACAGAGCAATCCGTTGAAAATGAAAAATCATCAGAATTTGATGAGATTGGTACCCCTTTAAATGAAATCTAAAGAAAATGATCCTTTGCAAGAAATATACCATACCATCTTGCAAAGGATAACGATGTTATTTTAATTCAAGAACAATCGGACAGTGGTCACTACCCATAATATGAGAATGGATTTCAGCATTTTTTAATCTTCCAATTAAGGCCTTTGAAACAATAAAGTAGTCAATTCGCCAGCCGATGTTTCGCTCTCGTACATTTTTCATATATGACCACCATGTATATGAGCCTTCTCGTTCAGGATAGAAATAACGATAACTATCAATAAAACCAGACGCAAGCAATGCAGTCATCTTCCCACGTTCTTCTTCCGTAAATCCAGAATTTCCGAGATTTGATTTTGGATTACGTAAATCTATTTCTTTATAAGCAACATTCAAGTCCCCACAAAGGATTACTGGCTTCCTTGCATCTAATTCTAGAAGATGATCAAGCATACGATCTTCCCATTCTAAACGATAGTCTAAACGAGCTAAATCCCTTTGAGAATTCGGAGAATATACATTCACTAGATAAAAATCATCATACTCCAATGTCAGAATTCTTCCTTCATGTTCGAAATTTTGTTCCCTTAGTCCATACCTTACTAAAAGTGGTTCTTTCTTTGTGAAAACTGCCGTTCCGGAATAACCCTTTTTAACTGCATAATTCCAATACTGCTGATAACCTGTAAGATCCAATTTGATCTGGCCCTCTTGTAGTTTTGTTTCCTGTACACAAAATATATCAGCATCTATGTCATAAAAATAATCTAAAAACCCTTTATTCACACAAGCCCTAAGGCCATTAACATTCCAAGAAACTAACTTCATATTAAAATACCCTTTCATTCTCTACTTTATTATTGCATTGTACCAGCTTAATAATCTCATATAAAGAAAACTGTTTGCCAGGGATCTACTTAATTATATATTCGTTGTCACCTTGTCTGTGGTAAATGGTCTTCTTCCAGCTTGGTCGTACACTCCTTAAACTATAGAAGACTTACTTTGATTCGATCTTACTAAAATATTTGGGATTCCCCATTACATTCTTGAAATAGTAAAAAGCGAAGGTAAAGTATCACTAAGGTAATTGGATTTAACTATTAATACAGTCGTCATGATCTTTTCGTAATAAAAAAAAAGAGAGCATAACTGCTCCCTTTCATTCATATTATTCTTGATCAAAAACTCTAACTTCTTTCATTGTGTCGCCATTTTTCATATTTCTCACTGTTTCGAGTCCAGAAGTAACTTGACCGAAAACCGTGTGAACTCCATCTAAATGTGGTTGTGATTCATGAACAATAAAAAATTGGCTGCCGCCTGTATCTTTTCCTGCATGCGCCATAGAAATGGCTCCTGGGATATGTTTATGAGGATTTCCTTCTGTCTCACATTTAATCGTGTAGCCTGGGCCGCCCATACCTGTTCCCGTTGGGTCTCCACCTTGTGACACAAACCCTGGAATTACACGGTGAAAAATTACCCCATCATAGAACCCTTCATTCGCTAATTTTTCAAAATTTGCCACTGTTCCAGGGGCTTCATTTGGAAATAGATCAAATTCAATTTTTTCTCCGTTTTCCATTAATATGTACCCTTTTTTCGCCATTTAAAACAACTCCTTATGTAAAATCAATTTTATCATACACTTTTTATATAAGAATTGAAAGTTTGGCACTTATTCCTGTCATATTTCTACTACAAATATGATAAAATAATCTATGGGTTCCCTTCCAACAATTTGCTTGTTGCGGGACACTTAACCACTGTACGGATGGAAGGGACCCTGGTGTCGTATTTGCAAGACATCACAAAAGCCGGGTAATTGTCCCGGCTTATTGTTTTTGACCTTCCTTTTCTTTTTCCAACCATAGAAAAATACCATAAATGAAAGATAGAAATAGCATATAGCCAAAAAATGAATAGATATGCTCCCATTTCTCTGAATGAGCAAACAATCCAAACATTTCCAATGAACGTTCCATGATGGGCATCAACAAGCTAATAAATAGCATCATTCCCGCTTTGCCCCTTGGATGAATCTGTGTAACATAATGCAAAAATACAATAACAAAAACGGGTAATATGACTAAAGTAAAGAAAAGGTTCACCGAAAAAATATTAAACCAAGGTCTTATTGGGAACCAGTAAACTCCTTTCCCGACAAAGTATAGATCCAAGTATGTCCCTATTAAGGACGCTAACACTGCACAAATTACATAATTTTTATTTAAGAAAGTTAATTGTCTTTTTTGCAAGGGTGGCGATTTCGAGTCGTTCAAGTGTCTTACAGTACTCATCCATAATCTCTCCATTAATAGTTTCAAGATCATTTACTAAATAGTCAACCACTCCACAACCTTTAAACCAATCTCCACTTTCAGCCGCAGGGTGGCAGACATTTTTCCAAGCATTTATTAATGTTGGACTGTAAAATCTTCTGGAACCCTTTCTAAGCTTACATGATTTTATGCGTAACGGATAAGTAAAACCAGGGACTCCCTCATTCACATCATTAAATATATGAGGCCAATAATCTTTTCTTGAGCCTGAGTGGGGATGTCTTTTAGCCCACTCTACAACCTGTTTAAGTATATCTTTATTATTAAAAAGGATGGAATATAACCTTTTTCCAAGTAAAATTCGTTTATGTAAAGATTCAAATTGATGAAGCGTCACCCCTTTTAGTTTTTTGTCACCATAGGGAAAAAGAATGTGATTAAAAGATAGTAAATCTTGTAGTAAAAACTCAAGCTTATGCAATACATCCTTTTGATAGATCGGATTTTGAATGACCCTTTTTTCCAGATAGCTTTGTTCATTGATAATAAGGGCTATACAATGAATAGTAGTGTCTTGATTCTGCCAAAAATGATTCCAAATCGTCTCCATAAAAGTTGATACGTTTAAATAGGATAATAGGTAAAATAATGGTTTTTCTTGTTTCAAACTCTCCTCGTAAAGCAATAATTGTGGATAAACATCTTGAAAAATAAGCCAATTCCCGCGTTCAAGAAATTGAAAAAATGATTTCCTATCTTTATTGGAAAGTAACTTTGTAAGAAACTCCCCTTTTAAATCGGTCATATTCCAACCGCCATTCCTTGAGACCATATGCCCTAGAAATGCCCAGTGAATTTCTGGATGACGCAAATAATACTCAAGATACGCCCTTGTTCTTGTAACATTGTTTAAATTATGATAGTCCGTTTCCTTTTTTATTTTTTTTAACAATATTTGATCCTGTAACGTTAGTTGATATGAATTAGAAGGTTTGATTTTAAGTTTCTTTTTTAGTTCCTCTCTAATCTCTTCAATCGGTGTTTTCTTACGTTTTCTTGCAAAAATAATGACAGTTCTCCTCCTTTGTGAATGGTACTTGCAAGAAGAGAATATGTATAGCTAAAGAAAAACTATTGGGAGAGGAGCAATATCAAATGCCAAATATAATAAATGGGTTAAACTGGATAGTTGATAAATTAAGAAAAGAACAATCTCCCGACGGCTCTTGGAATTACCCGTTTGAAACTGGGATCTCTACTGATGCTTATATGATCATTTTATTAAGGACATTGGAAATAAATGATGAGGAATTAATCAGAGGACTTTGCAAAAGAATTTTAAACAAACAAGAAAAGAATGGTGCTTGGAAACTCTTTTATGATGAAAAAGAAGGCAATCTTTCGACTACACTTGAGGCTTACTATTCATTGCTGTTTTCTGGGTATTATTCTAAAGAACATAAATCATTACAAGCTGCAAAAAGATTTATTCTAGCAAAAGGTGGGTTAAAAAAAGTCAGCACGTTTACAAAAATCATGCTGGCAATAACCGGAGAATACAAATGGCCATCATGTTCCCCTTTACCGTTAGAAGTCATTCTACTACCACAACTATTTCCCATAAATTTTTATTCGTTTTCAGTTTTTGGGAGAGCAAACTTAACACCCATCATGATCCTCGCCAAAAAAAAATTTTCCATAAGAACGAAATATACACCAAACCTTACCGAATTACGCCTTAAACGAGATGAAGAGGACCAATGGGATCACTCAAATGAATGGCGTTCGATCTTGTCATCTATTGAGGATGGTGTAAAGAGGTTAGTCGGCATTCCAAAAGAACTTCGAAACTTGGCTTTAAAACGTGCAGAGAAATATATGCTGGATCGGATTGAACCTGATGGTACCTTTTACAGCTATTTCAGTAGTACTTTTTTAATGATATTCGCACTACTTTCTTTAGGTTATAAAAAATCAGATCCAACCATCACTCGGGCTATTGAAGGATTAAAATCAATGAAATGCAAGATTGAAGGTTTCCCGCACATGCAATACACTACCGCCAATGTGTGGAATACCTCTTTGATCAGCTTCGCTCTTCAGTCAGCTGGCATGTCCCCAGAAGATCCGATGATAAAAAGAGCAAATGATTATCTCCTAAAACGGCAACATCATAAGTTCGGTGATTGGGTGATCCATAATCCAAATAGTTTACCTGGAGGTTGGGGGTTTTCCGATGTTAATACGATGAATCCTGATGTCGATGATACGACAGCCTCTCTTCGTTCTATTTCTAGGATTTCCCCACCAGAACTAGCTGCTTGGAAAAGTGGAATTAGTTGGACTATATCGATGCAAAATGATGATGGGGGCTGGCCAGCTTTTGAAAAAAATACCGACTCCAAATTATTGACATATCTCCCCCTTGAAAAAGGTGAATTTTTACTAATCGACCCATCATGTGCCGATCTAACTGGTAGAACGTTAGAATTTTTCGGGAATTATACCAATCTATCAAGAAAGCATCCAATTATCCAAAGGGGAATAAATTGGTTACTAAATAATCAACAAAAAAATGGTTCTTGGTATGGACGTTGGGGAATTTGCTATACTTACGGAACATGGGCAGCTATCACAGGATTAAAAGCAGTTGGTATTTCCTCTTCCCATCCAAGCATTCAAAAAGCTGTTAAGTGGCTATACAGTATACAAAACCATGATGGAGGTTTCGGAGAATCGTGTTACAGTGACATCAAAAATGAATATATTCCATTGAGATATAGTACCTTAACACACACCTCATGGGTACTTGATGCCCTTATCGCAGTTTCCGATAAACCAACACCTGCCATTCGTAAAGGAATGGTTTACCTATTGGATTCACTGGACAAAAATGACTGGACTACTACTTACCCGAAAGGACAAGGAATGGGAGGCGCCTTTTACATTCACTACCATAGTTATCGATATATTTTTCCGCTTCTCGCTTTATCACACTATCAAAAAAAATTTCAAGAATAACAGAAAACATCGACAGCATCTGAAAAGCTGTCAATGTTCCTTGTTCGTTCAGGCCTTCACAACTTCCACAACCCACCTCCAATGGACAGCAAGATGTTGCCATTATATTAAAAAAGCTGTCAGGCCTACCTGACAGCTTCACTCTCTTCTGATTGTTTTGGAAACGAAATGACAAATTTCGTTCCTTTCCCTTTTTCACTAAAAACATCAATTTTTCCATTGTGTAGGAGAACTAATTGTTTCACAATGGATAGTCCAAGGCCAAATTCCCCATATGGGTTGCTCGTTCGTGAAATATCTGCCTTATAAAAACGGCGCCAAATTTTTTCAATTTCATCTGAATCAAGACCTATACCAGTATCCTCAACCTCAATGATGACAAAACGTTCATTTTCTCTACCACGTAGCCAGATGAATCCATCGTTTGTAAATTGGATACTATTTTTCGTAATGTTGATTAATATTTGAACTAACCTGTCGTAATCTGCGTGGACATATATATCTGGCGGGGCATCCACTAAAATCTGATTATTCTTCTCTTCAGCTTGAAATCCTAGTTGGTCTTGAATAATCTCCAGCACTTCTAATAGCTGAATATCCTCTTTAAACATTTGTATTTGATTAGATCGAATTTTCTCGTAATCAAGATTTTCGTTAACTAACCTAATCAAACGTTTTGCTTCCTGACTCACTAATTGAAGGCCTCTTTCCTTATCTTCCTCCGAGATCATATCATTTTTCAACCCTTCAATGACACCACTGATGGTCGTTAATGGTGTGCGCATCTCATGGGAAACGTCGGCCATAAATTGCCTTCTTCGATTTTCAAGACTTTCAATTTCTTCCCTTGATTTGTTCAACTGATCTACCATATGGTTAAAATCATTCGCCAGTTCACCAATTTCATCAAATATGGAAGATTGAACCTTTACATCATAATTTCCTGCAGATACTTGAGAAGTCGCTTCCCGGAGTCTCTTGATCCGCTGAACATGAATTCGTGATAGAACCATACTTTGCAGGAAGGATACTCCGAAACCGATAAGAATTGTATACAAAAGAAACTTATTGATTTGTTTAATCATTTCGATAGAACCGCTGATGGGCGACGTTAATAGAACTCCTCCATAAAATCGCCCTTCATCAACATAAGGTACAACCACAAAGGTTACTCCATCTTGATCAAATGTTTTATAATCACTATATACTGCTAGGATTTCACCTTTTTTTATTTTCTCCCATTCGTCTTCAGATAAGCCTTTAAGAACAAGGCCATCTCGATTAACCAAGTATAATTTTCCAGTCTTGTCAAACATACTAAAGCTTATCTTTCTCGCTGACAAAACATTACTATATTGTTTTATTATTTGATCAGCATCTGAAGGAGTTTCATTTATATCAGACAAAAATGCTTTTCCGTAAGAAATCAGCTCATCTGTCTTATTCTTATACACCAAATCTTCCACATAATAAGCAAATATCATGCTTAATAATAAGAAGGCTACGATAATAATACTTATATGACTAAAAAACTGTTGGTAAAAATAACGAAACTTAATTTGCTTTAGTTGAGTCATCAAATTTATACCCTACTCCCCATACAGTATGGAAAAATGGCTGCTGAGATGTCTCGACTTTTTTTCTCAGTCTCTTGATATGAACATCTACTGTACGTTCATCACCATAAAACTGATAACCCCAGACCCTTTCTAGCAATTGTTCTCTGGAAAACACTTGCCTAGGATGCTCTACTAAATAATAAAGTAAATCGAATTCCTTAGGAGTTAAATTGGTAATCAATTCACCATCGACCATTACTTCCCTTGTATTTTTATTAACCTTAAAGTGCTCCGTCTGTAAAATACCATTCTGATCTTGTGGAACATGGTTTTGATAACGTCTTGTCACTGCTTTAATTCTAGCCATCAAGGTTAATGGGCTAAATGGTTTGGTTACATAATCATCGGCTCCCATTTCCAACCCTAGCACTTGATCGGACTCACTATCCTTGGCGGTTAACATAATAATTGGGATCGTATACTTTTCTTCCCTAATTTTGCGACAAATAGTGACCCCATCCATACCAGGAAGCATCCAGTCAACTATTAGGGCATCCCAATGTCCTGTTTTAAAACGCTCATATCCCTTTAGCCCATCATTCACAAATTCACCAATAATTCCTTCCTTTGCAAAGAACATCTCTATCATTGAACAAACGCTTTTATTATCTTCTATCACCAGTATTTTCAAATTCACTCACTCCCAAGAGTAAAACTTCTCTTTTATTCGTTCTTCGTCATATTAAAACTTTCATACTTAACTATACTTTATCCTCTAGCTCAATACTTACATAAATTTCTTGTCTGTTCCAAGATTTTTGATCTGAACGTGTAATAATAGGTTATCGGTATTCTTAAAAAACAATAAAGATAATTCCTATACTAAAATACAAATACGACGAAACCTAATAGGCAAACAATATTACCCAATACTTTGTAAAGTTCAGCCTCATGTTGCTTGTCTACAAAATGGATCTAGTGTTCGCTCGGAATAAAAATAGTCGCAAATGTTCTTCTTTTTCTTCCTTTTTTTGGCTTTTTTGCTGCAGCCTTTTGAAATATACTTCTTAAATCATAAACAAATTCTCGAAATTCTTCGTCAGATAAATAAAGCGAATTTTGACGATAACCCACACCGTCGGCTGCCAAATCTATATTTCCTTTGTTTAAATATCTTTCATATTCCCCCATTAAATTCGCCAAAAATTGAATAAATAAGCCCATATGTTCCTCTTTTGACAACTTATTCATCTCTTCTGGACTAATTTCCAACCCTGGCTTATGGATCGAATAAACCTTTTCCACAGTTCCTCTAACAGGTATTTCATTTACAACATGTATAACTTCTGAATCCGCCAACTTTTTTATGTTTCTATATAATGATGCTTGAGGGATGTCAGGTAATATTTCCTTTAATTGCTGAGCAGTTAGCTCCTGATGGATTAAATGTTGGATAATTCTCATCCTTACCGGATGCAGGATTACGTCGACTTTTGATTCTTTCATGAATGCTTTGCCCCCAAACTATTATCATTATTAATAACGATAATATAATGGATTAAAGATGTAAAGTAACATTGGAATTTATTACATTACTTCTATTAGCAAAATTAGTACATCAATTTATTTTATATTAGCAAAATTAAAATGAAGGGGGTACTCGAAATGCTACTATCGTATATGTTCAGCTTTTTACTCGCAACTCAAATAATCACATCACCAAACGAAATAACCATTACAAAGAATGGTAAACCAATTACAAAACTAGACAGTATGGACTTTTTTCATCCTTATTTCGACTTACCGATAATGGACTCTAAAAAGGTTGACCAAATATTAGATCAACTTGATAAAAAATATTCGATTCCACCTAAAAATGCTCAGCTTGATCCATATGGAAATATAATTCCAGAAAAAGCTGGAATGGAAATCGATCGACAAGCATTATTAAAACAGGTTTATTCACACTATATTCACCAAAAACCATCGAACATAGAATTACCAATGAGAACGGTTTATCCGAATGTGGATAGTGAATTACTAAATGATCTTCGCTCACTTCGGATTGGACTGTATGTAACTTCCTTTAATCCGCGAAATAAAAACCGTTCCACCAATATTAAATTAGCTACCGAATCTATAAATAATTATGTCGTTTTTCCTGGCGAAACTTTTTCATTTAACAAAGTAGTAGGCAAAAGAACGAAAGAACGAGGATATCTACGAGCAAAGGTCATTGTCAGAGGGGAATATGCAGAAGATATTGGAGGAGGAATTTGCCAAGTTTCCTCTACTCTTTTCAATGCTGTCGATAATGCAGGATTACAAATAGTGCAGCGTTTTTCTCATAGTAGAGAGGTACCATATATACCACGTGGTCGAGATGCTACGGTCAGCTGGTACGGCCCAGATTTTCAATTTAAAAATGAATACAATCAACCTGTTTTAATTCGTGCAAAAACAGTAAATGGTTTGCTTATTATCGCGATTTATTCTTCGGAAAATATCCAAAATACCCCTAGAAAAATTCCCTATTCTACATAATAAAAAGTCCGCAATATGCGGACTTTTTATTGTTTCTTATTCATTGCATTTTTTATCAATTCTTCAGAAAACTCTGTTAAAGCAGCATTGTCCATTCGATTTATATTAAGGTTTGGAGGGACCATATTTTTGACGGCATTGGTCAACCCTTCGCGATTGAGCTTAGGTGCAAAATGTTTAAGTGCATTGGTGGATGGAAGCATAGTTTTTTTACCTTTCCCTCTTGTTAGTCCATAAACTAAAGCACTTAAACCAATGCTCAATACTGATGCCCATATTGAGCCCCTATTTTTTCTTTTTGGCCTAAACAAGCGGTGAAACGGCATTCTCCTTCTCATTTTAGCACCCCTTTATACTTTATATGGAAGTTTAATTACCCTTCCATTTGATTAATTTGCGCTAAAATGATTTGTTTATGTTTTTGGTGGAGTGTCTTGATATTGTTAACTGTTGGGAATAAGCAAATAATTTGTACTTTTTCCTTCTTTCGCCTTTAGAGAACCTCTTTTCGTACCTTATCATAAGATACCTAAAAGGAATTAGGGTGATGTCTATGGGAGGCTTAACATATATTGATTTTTTAGCTAAATTCGGAATTGGCGGGGCACATCCAGGTGGATTTGGTCTGACTAAATACATTTTATCGAAAGAAAATATAACAAATAATTCCTGGATTCTAGATGCTGGCTGCGGTACTGGACAAACGGCAGCATATCTTTATGAACAGTATAAAGCAAAAGTTTTTGGATTGGATATAAATCCAATTATGCTTGAAAAAGCAGCTACACGATTTCAAAGCTTGAACCTTCCTATTCAATTAATTCAGGGATCAGTGGAACAAATACCTTTTGAAGATCATACTTTCGACTATGTTTTATCGGAATCTGTATTAGCCTTTGTCAATAAACCAAAAGCATTAAAAGAATTTTACAGAGTATTAAAAAAAGGCGGTCGACTTATTGCAAATGAAATGACATTAAATTCAGTTCTAAATAAATATGAGGAACTAGAAATTAAAAATTTTTATAATGTGGACAGTTTATACCTTGAAGAAGATTGGATCAACCTACTACAAGATACTGGATTTCAATCAATCAATGTCAGCAACCAACAAGTTGATTTTCTTTATGGGAACAACAAACAGGAATTTAACTTTTCCCAAAATTTTGAACCAGAACTTTTTGAAGTATTGAATAAACATGGCCATATGCTTATTAAGTATCATAATATTTTAAGTCATCGTATTTTTACTTGTACGAAATAAAATGGATTAATTGTATTTTGTCGAGAAGACTAAGTTCCTTTTGCATTATTAACTCGCAATATTACCATATCCTTTTGTACTCCTTATTTATTCTCTGGCTTTTGAACGAATATTACACGAATCCGGATATAAAATATGGAGTGAAAGGAATGATATTTATGGATAAAACATTAGGATATCTTAGGGAAATATTATCAAATTATACGGATATGCATACGGAAGGTAAACACTTATACAAAAAATTGATTGAGGGAAATTATGATTCAGAAGAAACCTTTGTAAGAAATTTAAACAGAAAAGAGGTAGATTTTTTAAACAAAATCCTACCAGAAGAAATTAATTATGCGCTTGCAGAACAAGATAAACTAAGGGCTTATCAGTTAAATGAAGTATATGAACTACTTATTTAAGAAAAATGATGACAGCAAAACTGTCATCATTTTTGCAAATATTTTAATATTCGCGTAATTATTTCCTCGGCAAGCGCATAATGCGACATAATCTGATTTAATGAACCAATTCAACTCTTTGTCTTACGACATAAACCACGAAAATCCTACACTAATTTTTGTGGATAATAAAAAATGAGATTGTCTTCAATATCAAATTTTATTTTTATTTCCAGCCAATATGAAACTGAACTGTTTTTAATGGATATCCCGCTTTTTAAATCTGCCTCCGCGAACCTCTGCAATATCAGCCACAGCTAGAAAAGCATTTATATCATATTCCGTGACGATTTCTTTCAATTTTGCTTCCTCAAGGCGATTGATCACACAAAAGATCACTTTTTTATCATCCCCTGAAAATGCACCTTCCCCATTTAAATATGTGACACCTCGGCCAAGTCGATGCATGATGGCGTCACCAATTAGCTTTGCATTATCACTGATGATCCAAACTGACTTTGATTCATCCAAACCAGTAATAGTAATATCAATCGTCTTGTAGGCGACAAAATATGCGAGTAGTGAATACATAGCTCGATCCCAAGAAAATACAAATCCTGCACTACCTAGGATGAACAAATTAAAAAACATAATAAATTCCCCAACTGAAAATGGCGTTTTCTTATTAAATAATATCGCCAAGATTTCAGTTCCGTCCAATGATCCTCCGTAACGTATTACCAAACCAACACCAAATCCAAGGATAACGCCCCCGAATATAGTGGCAAGAAGAATATCTTGGGTAAAAGCTGGTACAGGATGAAGTAAAGAAGTGGCGATGGAAAGAATGATAATACCATAAAGTGTGGAAATGGCAAATGTTTTTCCAATCTGTTTATATCCAATAAAGAAAAAAGGAAGATTAAATAGTAACAGGAAAATCCCTAGTTTCCAGCCGGTAAGATAAGATAACATGATGGAAATACCAGTAATTCCACCATCAATAACATGATTAGGGACAAGAAAAACTTCAAGACCTACCCCCATTAAGATCGCACCTAGCGTAATACACACTACACGCTGCAGTACTTTCTTCTTGGTTAATTTGCGATGTTGAATTTTCTCCATAGCAGCTTCAATCAATTCATTTTCTTTTTTTACTTCCATTTCTTGAATTCCTGCCATTATCTGGCCCCTTTCCTTTTAGATTTAAGAGTGAATTGGTTACGTTTACATTGCTTTCCATTAGGCATGACTAATCCGTTCTACCTAATCAAGCTAAAATGAGTTTCCCAACTAATTATAAGTCTTATTTATAGCAAATATAAACCATTTTGCTTAGTTTGAAAAAAACAATGATTCCCACCAATAAGACTGCTTCGAAATATCTGGTTATAAGTATATTTGAAATTTAATGATATAAATACCACAAAACAATTATTACCAAACATATATCGGTAATAATATCAAATACTTATCTATGTAAGACACACAAATGAAAGAAAGAAGGGAACCGAATGACTGTAGGGACTCAAGTTAAACAAACACTCGCTGGATTAAAATCTGCACAGGCTAGCTTTGAAACCTTTGCATTACAAACAGAAAATAAAAATGCGAAACAACTTTATCAAAATGCTGCCCAACAAACTCAAGCCATCATTGACAGCATTGAACCACGTCTTCAGGAGATTATTACTGAGGAGCCTCAATATAACCAATAAATAAATATGGTTGGCACCTTCTGCCAACCCTTTCTTTTCTAATTCATTTTGGCAGGAGGGAATAATGTGACAGTTGCTTCAAATGTTAAACAATGTCTCGCTTCATTGAAAGGAATTGAAGCACAATTATCCATTTTAGCATTAAATGCTATGGATGAAGAAGCAAAAACAGCCTTTCATGAATCCATGTTAGTCATTGGAGATATAAAAAAAGATCTTGAATATCGTGTACTTGAACTCGAACGTCTGGAACCACAATATAAAGGTTCATAACATGAGGTGTTATTATGAATGAATGGTCAGACTTATTATTTCGGACATTCTTATTTATTTTATGCTTATTTCTTGTCACAAAATTACTAGGAAAAAAACAAATTTCTCAATTAACATTCTTTGAGTATATTTCAGGGATCACGATCGGAAGCATTGCCGGTGAAGCCATAACAGGCTTAGAAAAAAACCTTTTACAGGGATTAACGGCTATTGTCATATTTGGTGTGGTTACCTATTTAGCTGACTATTTATCACTAAAAAGCAAAAAGTTTCGTAATTGGGTTGAAGGAAAAGGTACGGTTGTTATTAAGGACGGGAAAATACTTGAAGATAATTTAAAAAAGGAAAGATATACAGTTGATGAATTATCTTCCCTACTTAGACAGCAAAATATCTTTAATGTGGCAGATGTTGAATTTGCCTTGATAGAACCTGAAGGAAGAATTAGCGCTCTTTTGAAAAAAGAACATCGCCCTTTAACACCTAAGGATCTTCAAATGAAAATGCCAAATGAAAAGGAACCGCAAACGGTCATTATTGATGGAAAAATCCTTGACGGTGAACTAACAGAAGCAGGTAAAGGGCGAGGTTGGCTTTATAGTGAATTAGAAAAACTAGGGGTTACACTAGATAATGTATTTATGGGCCAGGTGAACTCTTACGGTGAACTTACAGTTGATTTATATGATGATAAAATTCAAGTGCCTTCCCCTGCTCAGCGGCCATTATTGCTGGCGTCATTGAAAAAAGCCCAAGCTGATTTAGAAATTTTCTCACTTTCAACTGACTGTGAAAAGTCGAAAGCCATGTATAAAAAGAATGCAGACCTATTGCAAGAAACGATAAATAAACTAAGTCCATATTTAAATGGTTAATTTCAAAAAATTCTTATTTACAAATAATAGGAAATATATTTAGGCACTAACTTTTCTGCCCTCTGGCAGATCTTTTTTATGTGTTACATAACTATGAAGAACCATACCTCCCATTACCAAGATAATTCCCACCCATGATAAAGGTGTTGGTAATGCCGTATGTAACAGCAAAAGTTCACCGATGAGGGAAAATAACACTTCCATCGATTGTGTAGCCTCTACTGCAGCAAGTTTTTGCATATTTCCTCTCACAAGGTCAGTGGCTTGGAAAAATAATACGGTTGCAATTACACCAGAACATATTGCAACTAAACCAGACTGGACTGATTGCCCTATGCTTGGTGGTCCCACCGTTAACAAGCCATATAGGGATAAAATGATCCATACCGGCATACTAGCTAAAGTCATTCCTAATACACGCTGAAAGACATCCAAACGTCCTTCGCACACGTCCATCATTTTTCGATTACCTAATGGGTAAGCAAATGAAGCTATTACAACAGGAAGAATTCCAAGAGTTAATGCAAGCATTGTAAGACTACTAGCGTGTTCAAGCTGCATCAAAATAATTCCTACCAAAATAATGAAAGACATAGTTAATCCTTTAAATGGAATTTTCCCTTTAACTTGTACTTTTCCTTTTTCCGTTTCAATGGTTTCATAAAATAATGGAGCTAATAGTGATCCTGAGATAATGGTTATTTGCCAAGTTGCGGCAATCAGCCATCCAGGTGCATAGGCAGCGGAAAAACAGATAGGTGCATAAAACAAACCGAAACCTACTGTACTCCACAGAACCCATGTGCCGGGTTTTCGTTTCATTTCTAACAAAAGTGGCTTCAAATTTTTCCTTCCTAATACGATTAGGAAAAGAAATGGTACCATAAAAAAATACCGTAAAGATGCGCTCCAAATCCAACTTCCTCCTGCGAGATCCATTGAACGATTTAAAATAAAAGTAAACGCAAAAAAGAAGGCAGAAAAGATGCCTAAAATAATTGGCCGCATGTTTCCACTTCCTTTACCTCTTATAGCGAAAAGTATAACAGAATTCTGAATTATTTAATAATAAGTTGTTAAAAAAATTACCAATCGATAAAATAGCATTATATATGTTATTTTAATAATAAACAGAAAATAATAATTATACGAATGACTTCATTACTTTTTTCATCTTAATAACAGTTATTTTTTAGTAATAGGATTTTATGAAATGTACCGTCACCTTAAATTAAGGAAAGTATTAGGATACGAATAATCAAAATCATGTCAATAAATAATTGTAGCTTTTTAATTGATTTACATTTGAAATGATACTCCCCCATATAGACTCGATATAAGGAGTTTGTAAATTTCCTATTGACTATATTATAAAAATAAATATAATTTAATAGTATATTAATTTCATAATAAAAATCCTCATCAAAACCGATGAGGTAGAGGTCGCGGTTTTTATTAGTAAAATGGACGAGATGCAGAGACATCAATGACCCCATTTGAAAGGAAAAGCCGCCGAAGTGTGCAATTTATCTCTGTAAATGCATGCTGGGGCTGTCTCCGAATAGGGACAGAACTGTCACGCTTGGCCTTACCATCCATGCGTGAAGAGCTATCTTTCGGAAGGTATGATGCGGGGTATTCACAATGCCATCGAGTCGTCCTCGGTGGCATTTTTTATTCCAAACTCCTTCCAAATACATCAAAAAGGAGTCATAGTTATGCAGACAGCACAAGGTAGAAACGAAATCAAATCGGGAAATGAACATACTGAATTAAAACGTAAATTAAAATCCCGTCACTTAACGATGATCTCACTTGGTGGAACGATCGGTACCGGCCTATTTTTAGCCACTGGTGGTGCGATTCATACAGCTGGTCCAGGAGGGGCTCTTGTTGCTTATTTAGTTATCGGCATGATGGTATACTTTTTAATGACCAGTCTTGCTGAAATGGGAGCATATATGCCAGTTGCCGGAAGCTTTAGTACGTATGCTACGAAGTTTGTTGACCCGGCCCTTGGTTTCGCCCTCGGCTGGAATTACTGGTACAATTGGGCTATTACAATTGCTGCTGAGCTTGCAGCCGTAACCATGATTATGAAGTTTTGGTTTCCTGATAGCCCCTCATTCATTTGGAGCGCCATCTTTTTAACTGCCATTTTTCTTATTAACTATCTATCTGTAAAAGGATTTGGAGAAGCAGAATATTGGTTCTCCTTAATTAAAGTCGTCACTGTTATCGTTTTTATCATTTCTGGTACATTAATGATATTTGGTATTATGGGTGACCACACTGTCGGATTTAAAAACTTTACCATCGGGGATGCACCATTTAATGGCGGATTTATGGCTATGTTTGGGATCTTTTTAGCAGCTGGATTTTCTTTCCAAGGAACAGAACTTCTAGGTGTGGCAGCAGGTGAAACCGAAAACCCGGGAAAATCGATCCCTAAAGCTGTTCGTTCCGTCTTTTGGCGAATTCTATTATTTTATGTTTTAGCCATTTTAGTCATTGGTTTACTTATCCCATATACCGATGAAAATTTAGCTAATGTAGATGTTACCGTTAGCCCATTCACACTTGTATTTAAAAATGCGGGAATTGCCTTTGCTGCTTCCGTTATGAATGCGATCATTTTAACTGCCTTATTATCAGCTGGTAATTCAGGTATGTATGCTTCTGCCCGTATGCTTTGGCAATTGGCCCGTGAAGGAAAGGCTCCTAAATTCCTTGGAAAACTGAACAAACGTGGTGTACCAGTTAATGCATTAATTGCAACAACTCTTGTTGGAACATTGGCTTTTCTTGCTTCTTTCTTTGGAGATGGAACAGTTTATGTTTGGCTGTTAAATGCTTCTGGTATGTCAGGCTTCATCGCCTGGCTTGGAATTGCCATTTGCCATTATCGTTTCCGCCGGGCATATGTAGCTCAAGGTAAGGATTTAAATTTATTACCTTATAAATCGAGATTCTTTCCATTCGGACCGCTTTTTGCCCTTGCAATTTGTGGGATTGTGGTCTTAGGACAAAATTACACTGCCTTTTTAGGAGAACGAATCGATTGGCATGGTGTACTTGTTTCTTACATCGGTTTACCATTATTCCTTCTTTTATGGTTTGGATATAAAATTACTAAAAAAACAAAGATTATTCCTTTAGAACAATGCGATTTAAATAATGAAAATCAATGGAGTAGGAGGGGGTGACTAACCCCCGACCTCTCACACCACCGTACGTACCGTTCGGTATACGGCGGTTCTATTAAGATTGACGAAGAAATTCATAACGATCATATAGACTTTTCAACCCTCGTTGGCTCCAGTAGGTGTTCTCGAGGGTTTTGTGTAGAATTGGGCTGCAGGCAATTCTACAATATTTCTTTCTAGAGTTGCCCCATTCATGTGCTTTGTAGTCAGGCACACCTAAACCGATTAGTTTCCTCACTCTCGTTCTAGGATTTTTCCACTGTTTCCACTTACACATTCTCAGCCTTCTTCTTATCCATTTATCTAATTCTTTGAATTTGCTTGGAGTATCGGCTAAAGCGAAGTATCCGCACCATCCTATTAGATATCGGTTTAACCTTTCAATCCTTACTTCCATTGGAAGAGGTTTTGACCGTGAGGTAATCTCTCGAATCTTCAACTTAAAGCGCTTCATACTTTGTTGATCAATTCGTACCTTCAGTTCTTTATTAATGGTAAAGCTGAAACCAAGAAATCTCCGTTATTTTTCACAAGATCTATCTCAGATCGAATCGAATTCATTATTTTAGCGTGCTTCATCTGTTTAATTGCTAAAGGTGATATCAAAATTTTTATTATGAATGTTAATACTACGATGGACCAGACATAATTTCCACCTATCATATCGGAGCCAATTAAAATTAAAGTAGACATAGGTTTTACCAAGTATGCATTCCAAAAGTCTATCATTTTCAATATCCCTCTCCTACTTTTTCCAACAAAATCATAGCATTTTTTAATCTGTATATGTTTCTTTTTTCCTAATATATACAAATACTGTTGTGTCATGTGGTTTTTATGTAATATTATTGTTTTTTTGTCATATAAACTAAATAAATGTAATGAAATAGCATTTTATATAACAAAACCCTCTAGAATGACAAAAAGTTTTAAAAACTCACTTTGTCATTCTAGAGGGATAATTAGATATTTATTATTCCTGTATTAAAAGATGAATTCCCTTAAATACAGCAACCCATAATAGAAATTCCATGTTTAAAGAATTATAAATAGATACTTTATAATTCTTTAATCCTACGATTCCTTTAATAGTTGAAGAAGTTCTTTCAGCTTCCAATATAATATTATCACCATCCTTCAGTTCTATATTTTTGTATGCAAGACTTGTCTTTACCCTATAATTTTTTTCTTTATATATAAAATCCAATTCTTTAAACACTGATTTTTTTGATAAACTGATAATTCAGATATTTTAGCTGTTAAATTTTCTGTTGCATCAACAATTTTAAAAGTATTCTTTAACAAATTACTTTTTTCTTTAGTGGAAATACCTTTATATGTATGTATTTGATCAGTAAAAACGAATTTTGCTGCTGGAAAACTTATCTTTGGTTCTATACGAATTTCTTGTCCAGTTATGACATCTATAATCGTTTGCTTTTTTAAGTCTAATAGTGTTGAATTAAAATCAAATTCATGTACTTTTTGCATTATTATTTACACCTCATTTTTCAAATAAGAGCTCCTTTTAATTTATATATTTTGCAATTTAAAAATCCAATACTTCGCGGATTCACAGCGCCTAACTGGAAATTATGTAAAAGACATTTAAATGTAATGAACTTGATACTGAACCTCTGCGAAATGTTCTTTTGCCAAAAGCCAAACATAAAAAAGTTTGATAAACCTGAACAATGCTATCATGTCCATGACTCCATGTAAAATTTCCAAAATAGACTTATAAAAGAACTGCTTTGTCCAATTAGGTCAAAAAATAATAACCTGTTTCATTTATAAAGCAGGTTATTATTTATTTTGACTAACTATATTCAATTAATACAATAATGCATTAATATAGATTTTAGTTCTTGAACTTTATTCATGCTCACTTTAATTTCTTCACTACAACCTTCCATAATTACATTATACGATCGCATAAATGGATCAGATTGAAGCACTTTTATTTTGTTAATAGGTATTAGGTAAGACTTATGAGGTCTATAGAAGCCAAATTTACTTAATTTTTTTCAAGTACGGATAAATTCTCGTTTGAAACAATACGGTCAGTATTATCTAAGTATATAATACTTGGTATGTCAACACTAGACTAGACAATTTTTTTAAGGTGTTCTATTTTGTATTCAATTGGGCTTAAATACCCCAGTGATCCGTGAATTCTTATATGATTAAACCAATGAACATAATCTTCTAATTCCAACTTTAACTGTTCTGAACTTTCAAAATATTTACCTTTTACAAATTCTGTCTTGATAATTTTAAATGTGGCTTCGGCTACTGCGTTATCATATGGGCAACCTTTCATACTTAACGACCGTTTAATCTCGAATGTATCTAAAGCTTCATCGATTGTCTTGTTTTTAAACTCGTTTCCTCGGTCTGTGTGAAATAGTTGAATTTGTCTTAAATCAGCTTTAATCGTTGATAAGGCTTGGTAGACTAGTCCAGCATCTTTATTAGGACCGGTACTATGTCCAACAATTTCTCTATTGTAAAGATCAACAAATAGACATATGTAATGCCAATTTTTTTGGACCCTTACGTATGTTAAATCACTGACTACAACCGTTAATTCCTTTTGTTGATCAAATTCCCTATTCAACACATTTTCAACTTTAGATTCATTACATTTATCCACATGTGGCTTAAACTGGCCAACTGTATAGTTTGATACTAGCCCATTTTCTTTCATGATTCGGCCAATACGTCTTCTGGATGCAATTTTACCGAGTTTTTTCAACTCATGTTTTATCTTACGAGTGCCATAGTTCTGGCGGCTTTTATGAAAAATATCGATGATGGTAACAGTAAGTTCATCATCTGATTTAGATTGCTCTTTTGCTTCATAATAATAGGTACTTCTTGGGAGTTGTAGGACGTGGCACATTGCTGATATCGAGTATTTGTGACGATTATTTTTAATCACATTTACTTTCGTCCTAGTATCAGCGCAGCTTGCTTTAAAATATCATTCTCCATCAGTAAACGCTGATTTTCTTTACGGAGTTTGATCAACTCTTCTTCTTCAGGTGTTCGGTTATCCTTCTCTTTAAATGAACCAGATGTTTGGCTCTGTTTCACCCATTTGTCTAATGCCGAAGGCGTTAAATTGTATTCACTTATAATGTCTTTTCTAGGCTTACCACTTTCATATAGTTTGACCATTTGAGCTTTAAATTCGGGAGTAAATGTTCTTCTAGCTCTCGTCATATCGGCGTACCTCCATTAACTGAATGAGATGAAGTAGACTTCCAAATTTAGAGGGTAAACACCGCAACTTGACAAGGAGCCTCTACGGGCATGCTTTCCCAGCCAGGAAACCAGATGATGAAAACATCTGGCTTGCCAAACAGGCTAGCATACCCGCCTCTCCTAGTAAAGTTGCTGGTATGGGATCTCTTACGCTTGTTAGCAGTATACTCAGATTAGGTAGTTAGTCTACTTGACCTTAATTTTTTTGTCCAGTTAAGTGTAGCCGATTCAACTTTTACGACCATCCTTTTCAATAAATAATATTCTGCTTATTGGAATTAAAGTTAATGCCCCATTTATTTTAATTCCAATTTTTACATCATCAATCCTTCTGTTATTTTTTTCTTTTACAAGCTTTTGGATAGATTTTTCCAATCTAAATAAATTTAAAGACTTTGTAAATCAATCGGATAAACTTCAAAGCTGTTAAATGCGTATTTTGGAAAAGCTGAAATAAAGATAAAATTTATACCCTGGTGGTTATTGGAAATTTCTTTGGCGATATCAATAATTGCATTAACTACTTCCATTAGGGCAATGTAGATTTGTTTTCCCGCGCCATCTGCCCAGTTCCACGGCATCCAGTCACCAGAAGTATCTACATAAGTATCCAGTGGTACCTAGCCTTATATGAAGTTCGTGTTCCTCAGACCGGAGGTTTGCCGCCCGCTTCCTTCAGATTCCATGTCACCACGGACACCCATGTGCTAAACTAACTATTACTACTGCCTTTATAGCTCGGGACTTTCACCCTATAGACTACACCCATGCCGGGCGCACATAAAAAAACAGACTCTTAATCAGAGTCTGTTTACATAATATAATTATTAGAATTCTGCATTCCCTGGCGTTCTTGGGAATGGAATTACATCTCTTATGTTTGTCATACCTGTTAAATACATGATTAAACGCTCAAAACCAACTCCGAAGCCAGAGTGCTTAGTACCGCCATATTTTCTCAATTCTAAATACCACCAATAATCTTCTTCATTCATTCCAAGCTCTTTGATTTTATCGGCGAGGACTTCTTCACGTTCTTCACGCTGGCTGCCCCCCACTAATTCACCAATTCCAGGAACTAGCAAATCGGTAGCAGCAACAGTTTTGTTATCATCATTTAAACGCATATAAAAAGCTTTGATTTCCTTCGGATAATCGGTTACAAATACCGGCTTCTTAAACACCTTTTCACATAAATAACGCTCGTGCTCCGTTTGGAGATCTGCTCCCCATTCAACAGGGTAAGTAAAATTCTCTCCTGATTTTTGTAACAATTCAATAGCTTCTGTATAGGTTACACGGCCAAACTCAGCATTTAAAGCATTATTTAGTCGATCCAACAATCCTTTTTCTATAAAGTTGTTAAAGAAATTCATTTCTTCTGGTGCATGTTCTAAAACATAAGAAATGACATACTTCACCATTTTTTCTGCAAGGTCCATAATATCAGGTAATTCTGCAAAAGCTACTTCCGGTTCAATCATCCAAAATTCAGCCGCATGTCGAGCAGTATTAGAATTTTCCGCTCTAAATGTCGGGCCAAAGGTGTATACATTACGGAAAGCTAAAGCAAAAGCCTCTGCGGAGAGCTGTCCACTAACTGTTAAATTAGTATCTCTACCAAAGAAATCTTTTGAATTGTCCAGATTTCCATTTTCATCTTTTGGAAGATTATTCAAATCCAATGTGGTAACTCTAAACATTTCACCGGCGCCCTCTGTATCACTTCCGGTGATAATAGGTGAGTGTACATAAACGAATCCTTGATCCTGGAAGAATTTATGAATTGCATAGGAAGCAATAGACCTAACGCGAAAAACGGCTGAAAATGTATTCGTTCTAGGTCTTAAATGAGCAATCGTCCGTAAATATTCAAACGTATGCCGCTTTTTTTGCAATGGATAATCCACATTGGATGTACCCTCAATGACGATGTTCGTCGCTCTTATCTCAAATGGCTGTTTCGCCTGAGGAGTGTAGATAAAATCCCCCTCAACTTTAATGGATGAACTAATTGGCAATTTAGCAATTTCCTTGAAATTCTCTAACTTATCATCAAAAACGATTTGAACACTTTTAAAGAAACTACCATCATTCAATTCAATAAAACCAAAGGCTTTAGAATCGCGGATCGTCCGAATCCATCCTGACACTTGAACCTTTTGATCAATAAAACTTTCTGTATTTCTGTACAAATCCTTTATTAAGGTCACTTTCACCTGGGTTTCCTCCTATGTATGTATATGATCAACACCAGCTCTAATTTTTCAGCTGATGTCAGCAGCTAAATAAAAAACCTCCCATCCCGATGGGACGAAAGGTAATTTCCTTATTGTTACCGTATTATATCCCTTACATATTATATTAAAATCAACATCATTAAGCAATATTCAACAAATTCCCCTTGTTACTATCATAACCTAACAATCATATTACCAAAATCAATCTAAAAATATACGTCATCACTGTCTCTTTGTTTACGCATAATAATAAATTTGACTGTCATTAATTCAACCGTCAAAATAACCTACCACTTTCCATTACCCTCCCCCATTTACACCCAATGGTTCTCTTTGATATAAATTTAATTCTTTTATAAGACTATTAAATTAAAAATTGTTACAATATTTGTTAAATTCTCTAAAAATAGAAGGAGTTTCATTGCATTTAATCGAAATCTTAAACATACGTTCGATTCTTTACGAAGGGAAGTGTGTAGGATGGACAAAATTACTTGTATTGCCTATTTACTATTCAGTTCTTCTAAGAATCAAGACATCAAAGAAAAAGCCATCCAATTGCTGAATGGCGATGTATCTATTCGTGATTTAAAAAGAAATTCGTTAACTCAACCCCATCTAGTCATAGCAGAGTCTATTTTAAGAAAAAAGAAGATAGATAAAAACCTAGTACAGCAATTCGCAGAAAAATATATGACGGTTGAAATATAATTCCTTTTGTTTAAAGGATTATTACCGATATTTCAAACTAAAATTTTTCAGAAAGTAAGGTGATTATATTGGTACAAATAGAAGTAACCATCACATTCAACGGAAAATCGTACTTAACGAATGTTATTACAGACCGTGACACATCAGAAGAAGAAATTTTACGACTGGCATTTGAACAAGTTCAAAAACAATGGGCAAAATAAATGCCTTGTACTTAAATATTAGAGGGAATCCAAAAAAACTTTTAGGATCCCTCATGTTATTTACTATAAAACCTCCAATTTACTTTGCTTACTCCAGGTATAAAGGTGAAACTTTTCGTCATCCACACTTTTGTAGAGTTTCCCCTACATTCATCTCAAACAATATTTCATACATCTTCTAAAAAAAGCAGAACTGAAAAAGTCGTATTTAATGACTTTCAGGTCTGCCTTTATTATCTACATTCGATGAACAACTTCATAAGTGCTCGCATTAATACCTTTCATCAGCGGACTACATCCATTGGTCGCAAATAAAGTTAATTCATGCATTGCCCTTGTGCAAACTGTATAAAAAAGCTTCCTTTCACTTTCGCTCGTATATAGAGAGCTGTCATATAAAATGACCGCATCAAATTCAATTCCCTTTGCAAGGTAGGAAGGAATGACAGAAACTCCTTTTTCATAATTCGTCGTTCCTTTATCAATGAAATTCATTGGCATTTTTTGTTTGAGCGAGTGGAACACTTGTTTACTTTCCTCTTCAGTTCTACAAATTATCGCAATGGTTTGATGACCACTATTCTTAAGTTCCCTTACTTTATCAATGGTGAGTCCATCTAATGACTGATGATCCGTCAAAATGACTTCTGGTTTTTTCCCGCTACGGTTAAATGGCTCAATATTTTTACCATACTCTATTAATTCTCTTGTAAATTCCACAATTTCTTTTGTAGAACGATAGGTTTTTGTTAATACAAATGTCTCAACATCCGACTTCTTGAAGGCAAAATTAGACAGTACCGTGTCAGCACCCGTCACTCCAGAAAAAATCGCCTGGTTGAAATCACCTAATAAAGTCATTTTACTATATGGAAATAAAGACTGAATATATGAAAATTGAAATGGAGTGTAATCTTGCGCTTCATCAATAAAAATATGACGAATCGCGGTGTTTGATTTTCTCCCTTTGATTAAATCTTGAAGATAAACAAAAGGTACCGCATCTTCATAAGGGATCACATTTTCCTTTATTTGCTCTATTGTCATTTTTGAAATTTGATTCCATTCGTTGGGAAGGTTCTTTCTTTCCTTCTCTAAAAACTGAAGATATACCTGCTTCATATTTACAAATCTCAAACTCTTTACCATAGCAAATAACGGCTTAAATTTTTCCTTAACGACCAATTCTGCCAAATATTTTTGTTCGCGCTCAAAATCATCGAATGTATTTTCAGTAAAACGTTCTTTCTTTTGGAGCATTTTATAAGCCTCAAGATAGTCTTCTTTTTCAAGATACTGAATCTCATCCTCCACCCAGCTTCGAGAACGTTCACGCTTCACCCATTTCTTCAGTTCTTTTCGTAGCCATTCTTGGACAAGTTGCATACGATTTGGAATGGAGTAATGATGTTCCAATTGATAAAAATAATCATATATTTCATTTTTGGAAATAAGGACATTTCCTCTAAAGGTTATATCCTTAAATATTAGTCCACTCTCAGACAATTGTTGAGCATATTCATCAATAAGATTTTTATACTCTAAACTCGCCTTAAAGCGGATACCGTTTACTCGTACACGATAATCCGTATCCTCTACACTGTTCAACAAATATTCCATTTGCCTGAATGGGTCCTCGATATCAAACTCTCTTCCTAATCTTAGAGACAAATATTCTTGAAAGGTGGATTGCTGCATATTTTCTTCACCTAGTTCCGGCAATACGGTTGCCACATAACTATTAAACAAAGGATTCGGTGAAAAAAGCAAAATATTTTCCGACTTTAAAGACCCACGGTAACGGTATAATAAATAGGCTACACGCTGAAGAGCAGCAGATGTTTTTCCACTACCGGCCACTCCTTGTACGATGAGCAATCGACTGTTTTCATTCCTGATTATGGCATTTTGTTCACGTTGAATGGTTGCTACGATATTTTTCATTTGGGTGCTTGCATTGTTTCCAAGGACCTCTTGTAGCATTTCATCACCGATCGTTACACCTGTATCAAACATCCCCTGTATTTCAGATGATTTGATAATAAATTGCCTTTTTAATTGAATCTCACCTGAAATTTTTCCTTCTGGCGTTTGATATTCTGCATGCCCAGGTGAATAGTCGTAGTATAGATTTGAAATCGGCGCACGCCAATCATAAATGAGAAAATCTTCATTCTTTTCATCGATAAACGAAGCAATTCCCAAGTAAACCTGCTCTGTTGTACTTTCTCCTTCTTCAAGAAAATCAATTCGACCAAAGTATGGTGAGTATTTTAATCGTTCGAGAGTTTTAAGTTGTTTTACTAATTGATGATCCGTCCGTTCCCTTTCAGAAAGCAGTTCAGCCTGCTGTTTTATACTAGCAGCTGTTTCGATAACATCATCAGGTTCATCGAGGTTAACAGTTACATCTTCCCAAAATGTTTTACGGATTTCTAAAACGTCTGAGGTAACTTTCTTTCTATTTGACTTTAACTCATTTATTTTTTTATCAATTTCCTTAACCACACGATTAACCCGGTTTTGCTCCAATAGCCAGTCTTTGTTCTGTATATCACTCATTGAACCACTCCCCAGATAAAATCAGAATAAAATATATTGACAAAGGCTGAATTTTATGTTAATGTTATTATAGGGTAATTATTTACATATAAATAACATTAACATAAATGTGTCAAATCTCATTTTAACACGCTTCATTTAACATTTCAATTCCAATTTTTATTCAAGTAATATCCCCTCTTCATCTATTGTCCCCTATTTATCATCAAATCCTATCCTTCCAAATTGGATTTCCAAATGCTACAAAAAAACAATAAAAAACAATTGACTTCCTATTTGTCTTCCTACTATAATTTATCTCAAATATATTTATTTTGAATTCGAGATAAATGAATTTGAAGCAAAAAGGAGAGATTAGGCATGCCTAAAACAAAATGGATTCTTGATCCAGCACACAGTAGTGTCGATTTTTCTGTTCGCCATATGATGATTACCAACGTAAAAGGAACTTTTCACACCTTTCATGCCGAAATTGAAGCTGATCCAACCGATTTAACAACAGCAAACATTGAATTTTCTGTTCATACATCAAGTGTAGACACTCGGAACAAAGATCGTGATACTCATTTAGTTTCAGCAGATTTTTTCGATGCAGAAAATTATCCAACAATAACCTTTAAAGCTACCAAAATTGAAAGAATAAAAGAAGATGAATACAAAATAACTGGTGATTTTACATTACGTGGTATTACTAAGGAAGAAACTTTTGTGGTTACCTTTGAAGGACAAGGAAAAGACCCATGGGGAAATGTAAAAGCTGGATTTAGTGCAACTGGAACGATTAACCGTTCAGATTATGGATTAGTGTGGAATGCTGCACTTGAAACCGGCGGAGTTCTTGTCGGAGATCAAGTTAAAATCAACCTGCAAATTCAAGCTACTAAAGCATAATGGTCTCGTTAGATTGGGATTCAAGAGAGTATAAGATTACTCTCAAATATTTCGTTTATCGTCTTAGTTTAAACCTAAGCGAGCTATTACCTAATATACCAATAATACCTGTGCTAACCAATAACTAAAATCCACCTTTTTAGTAAATATAATGAGGCCCTCGTCCATAAGAGCCTCTTTTTTTATTATTAAAATGTAGTTATTTTTGCAGATTCCTTCCGATTCACTTCATCAATTTTTTGAATAAACATTTGAAAGACTCGTTTCTTCTCTTCCAAATCACGTATGTATTCTTTTAGTTGGTTATAATTTTCTTCAAATGGCTTATGGTACATCTCTCGAATTTTTTCAATGATTTCCTCGTTAACGGTCGATTGAATCACCTGTTTGGTAATACCGTATTTATATGAATAAACTTTTAATTCTTGTGCAATTTCTTCATATTCCTTCTCAATTTCCTCAAGTACTTGTAAAATATCTTCCTTCCACTCTTCTAAAGATTTTTGTACATATGACTTAACGATTGTCTCTTCCATAAAAACACCTGCCCAATTGCAATATGTATTTAATTATAGCGCTACCTGTTTACACTAAAGTTTCGAACACATTACAAACCATTATCATTAATTTTGAAAGGATTCACTGCCTAATCCCTCTCCTCTCTTTTCGTGATTCCATCTATTTTGTCATTCGCGCTTATTTTGCAAAAATATGAAGATTACAGTCTTGTTTTGATAGCTTTTGTCAAGTGGCAGGAAAATGACCTAATGTTTGGTGAATTACTAATTAATGGCGAATTTCCGAGATAAATAGAAAGGAATGATATTTCTTGAAATTTTATACATTGAAAGAAGTGTCTAAAAAAATTAATGTTGCACCGGGAAACATCCGGCAGTGGGAAAAAGATTTACCTGATTACTTGAATATTCCCCGATCCAAACAAGGTGCACGTATATATACAATCAATGAAATTAATCTATTACTAGAAATTAAAGACATGTATAGTCAAAAACTAAGTAAAGACAAGATTCGGGAAATATTAAAAAGAAAAAAAGAGAATAGTACGGCAAAAGAAAAAGAGACAAATTCTGAAGTTCGTACAACTCATCAAACTTCTAGCCAGGTAGAGTTACTATCTAAAAAAACTGAAGTTTCTGTTATTACAGAATCTGTTCCTCAAGCACCAGTCAATGAAGCAATTGCCAATGCTAATCAATTTTTCGAAGCAATGGACAGGTATAAAGATACGTTTTTAAACGAGGTAAAAGAAGAAATAAAAGCCGTTGTTCGTAAAGAAGTCATTAACGAAATGAAAAAAGAGATATCAAATAGTTCCTTTAGAACCATCAAGACACTGCAAAATTCCATTTATAAATCTACAGAAAACACGAAATCTGAACTCCAGGAATTATCAGACTCAATCGAAAAAGCTTCACATGATACAGCTGAAAAATTAAGCTACCTCTCAAATAATCTAAAGAATATTTCCATCGAAACAGCCAATGAGATTTATAATTTAACAAAACATCTTGATGATAACTCAGTAAAGTTAACTCAATATCTAGATCAAACCACTAATGAAATATCCATATTAACTAAGGAAATTTGTAAGGAGCGCGATTTAATTAACGATAATTGCGAAGAATTCCGTCATGAAATCAGACAAAGAGAAGTTGCGTTTCAGCAAATGTTAGCCAACTTCCGAGAAGTTGCGGCAGCAAAGGAAAGGAAATGGTGGAAATTTTGGGCATAAAAATACTGTTATGGAGGGATTATCATGAATACTGCTCAAGTAGCAAAGATTTTGGGTGTTTCTCCTAGTACGATTCAAAGATGGGTTAAACAGCTTGACCTACCAATGGAGAGAAATGAGCGGGGACATTATCTTTTTCACGAAGAGGATATACAATTATTGAAAAACATTCAGGAGCAACTTCAAAATGGCGTTCTTATTCAAGAAATTCAGCCTCCCACTGAGAAGAAAAAGCCTCGTAAAGGGTTGATTAAATCACCCGAAAATGATCAAACCCTGGAAAAACTTATAGCAAAAGTAAAGGAATTAGAATTAAATTTAAATACCAAAGCAGATTCTGTTACATCCTACCAGCTGCTCCAACATCGCAGCGAAATAGAAGAGTTACAGTCCCAAGTAAAAGAACTGTCGATACAGGTAGAAAACCTTCAATCTGCATTATCAGATTTGAAAAAGAAACAACAATTGGATAAGCCACTAGTAAAAGATCATGGTCTGATCAAACGAAAAAAGAAAAATTTCGTAAGCTCTCTTTTTGGTTTTTAATTTTTATCTGACCGGATTACGAAGAAAATCCGGTCAGAATCCGCTTACTTATTCCCCTTTCATCAATATCGTAAAGAAGTAATTTGAAATAATTGAACATCCTTTCCTCCTTTATACCTTTCCAGTCATATGTTTCATTACTTCCCCATAAAAAGCAATTTCATTTCCAATTAACTGTCAGATATTAATATTTTGTAAACAGTTGCTGACGAAAGAGTTACGATAGTTTGAACATGTATATAGACTAAAACAAAGCTACTTCAGTTCTTTCCTACCTCCATGAATAATATAGTCCATTAGACAACCACCAACTTATGTGTTAACATTAAGTTGTCACATTTCAGAAGGAGGCTTTCGAATTGATAGAATTTAAGAATATTACAAAAAAATATCGATCTAAGACGGTTATTAATTCTTTTTCTTTGGAAATTGAAGCTGGTCAGTTAGTTGTATTTATTGGACCAAGTGGTTGTGGTAAAACTACTTTACTCAAGATGATAAATAAATTAATACAGCCAACATCTGGTCAGATCTTTGTAAATGGATCGGATATAACGGAAATGGATCCCATCGAGCTTCGAAGAAATATCGGTTATGTTATTCAAAATACAGGTTTGTTCCCTCATATGACTATAAAAGAAAATCTTGAACTCATTCCAAAACTTAAAGGGGAAGATCCAAGATTAATAGAGAAAAAAACTAACGAATTGCTTGAAATGGTTGGATTAGATCCAAAAGAATACTTGAATCGTTACCCCAAAGAATTAAGTGGCGGGCAGCAACAAAGGGTTGGGGTAGCAAGAGCCTTCTCTACAAACTCCGATATTATTTTAATGGATGAACCCTTCAGTGCATTAGACCCCGTTACAAGGTCATCTCTTCAAGACGAGTTATTCCAAATGCAAAAAGAATTAAATAAAACCATTATCTTTGTTACCCATGATATGGATGAAGCTATTAAAATCGCAGATAAGATTTGTATCTTAAAAGATGGAGATATTCTTCAGTACGATACACCGGAAAACATCCTAAAAAATCCAGCCAATGAATTTGTGGCTGAATTTATCGGTAAACGAAGAGTATGGAATAACCCTGAATTACTATTGGCTGAAGACATCATGATTTCAAACCCCATTAAAATCACAGCTCGGCGTACCGTTCTCCAGGCAATAGAAATTATGAAAGAGCATAAAGTGGACAGCCTGATGGTAACGGATAAAAACAATATACTCTTAGGCATGGTTACTTTAAAAGGAATCCAGCTATTAAACAGAAATTTAAGTATCGAAGAAGTGATGGAGCACAATGTACTCTCTGTTTTAGAGGGAACCAATTTAATTTCAGTATTAGCCACAATGAATGAACATCAAATTGGATATGTTCCTGTGGTAAACCAAATGAATAAGCTGACTGGTCTTATTACAAGAAGTAGTATTTTATCTGCCTTAAGCAGTCAGTTAATCGATATGGAGGTAGCGTTTTAATGAGTGATTTATGGAATTATTCGATTGCAAACTTTGATCAAATAATAGAATTATTAGGACAGCACATTTATTTAAGTGTGATCTCTGTTCTTATTGCAACGATCGTTGGTATTCCTCTTGGAATCCTCATTTCAAGAGAACCTAAGCTTTCTAAGCCGGTAATTGGTACAACCAATGTCATTCAAGCCGTGCCAAGTCTAGCATTATTGGGATTTCTCATCCCATTTATCGGTATCGGAAGTACACCTGCAATTGTCATGGTTGTCCTATATTCTTTACTTCCAATTGTAAAAAACACTTACACAGGACTAACAAATATTGATCGTGACATTCTGGAAGCCGCCAAAGGCATCGGTCTGACGAAAAGTCAAACAATGAGAAAGGTACAACTACCATTAGCCTTCCCGATGATTATGGCGGGTATCAGAATTTCAGCCGTTACTGCTGTCGGTTTAATGACCATAGCTGCATTTGTTGGAGCAGGCGGACTCGGTTATTTAGTATTTTCAGGGGTCCAAACAGTTGATAATAATATGATTTTAGCAGGAGCGATTCCAGCATGTATTCTCGCCCTACTTATCGACTTTGTTGTTGGAAAGCTGGAAAAATCCATTTCCTATACTAATAAACAAAAAAGAGAATCTAAATCTGGGAAAAAAGGTAAACGAGTTCTCCTTTCATTTGCAAGTATTATTTTAGTTTTTGCAGGTGCATTTACTATTTATACGAAAGCTAAAGCAGATGATAAGATCGTCATAGGATCCAAAAACTTCTCTGAACAATTAATATTAGGTAATATTCTTGCAGATTTAATAGAATATAAGACTGATATAAAAGTTGAAAAAAAATTAAATCTTGGCGGCTCCCAAGTTACCTTTAATGCTCTTAACACTGGAAATATTGATGTATACGTAGAATATACCGGCACAGCTTTGGTGAACATTCTAAATCAGCCACCAAAGAATAATCCGGATGAAGTGTATGATTATGTCCAAAAGGAATTTAAAAAGGATGGCATTGAACTATTAAAGCCTCTAGGGTTTAATAACACGTATACCCTTGCTGTTCGTCAAGACACAGCTGCTCAATACGGGTTAGAAACCATTTCTGACTTAGCAAAAGTCAGCAATAACCTCATTATGGGTCCAACGATCGAATTTCCTAATCGAGAGGATGGCCTAATAGGGCTTTCCAAGACTTATAATTTAAATTTTAAAGCGGTAAATCCAGTTGACGGGGGGTTGCGTTATACAGCATTAAAAAATCACAAAAGTGATATCATTGATGCATTTTCCACAGATGGTTTAATCCAAGCTTTTGATTTAAAAGTATTAAAAGATGATAAAAACTTCTTCCCGCCATACTATGCCGTACCAATTATTAAGGAAGAAACACTAAAAGAGCATCCAGAATTAAAAAAGGTGATTAATCTTCTTGCAGGCAAACTTACTGAGGAGAAAATGCGGGAGCTTAATTACAAAGTTGACAGCCTAAAACAGTCACCTGAGAAAGTAGCAAGAGAATTTTTAATTAAGGAAGGTATCATTAAATAAGAATCGAGTAGGAGGGGGTGACTAACCCCCGACCTCTCACACCACCGTACGTACCGTTCGGTATACGGCGGTTCAATCAAGATAAATGACGCAAGAATTCATAACGTTTCTGTAGACTTTTAAGCCCTTGGTTACTCCAATAGGAGTTTCCAAGGGTTCTGTGTAATATGGGACTTTTTGAGATTCGCCAATAACCTTTACGACTGTTCCCCCATTCATAAGCTTTCCATTCA
>NZ_JAAFZF010000035.1:0-33679 GCF_010614825.1 Neobacillus sedimentimangrovi | reverse complement strand
TTACTCTGTATCACCTTCGGCAGAAAGGGCTTTGTTTTGTCATGCAAACTCACCCAGTGATACCTAGCCTCATATGAAGTTCGTGTTCCTCAGACCGGAAGTTTGCCGCTCGCTTCCTTCAGATTCCGCGTCACCACGGACACCCTTGCGTTAAGCTAACTGCTACTTCTGCCTTCGCAGCTCGGGACTTTCACCCTATAGATTACACCCATGCCGGGCGCACATAAAAGAGAGCAGGAATTACAATTCCTACTCTCTGTAGCCATTATTATTCACTTTTTGCTTAACGAGCAAATCCGCCGCCTAATTGTTGTTCAGCCATAGCAACTAGACGCTTAGTAATTTCACCACCAACAGAACCGTTAGCACGTGAAGTTGTGTCAGCGCCAAGGTTTACACCAAACTCTTGAGCAATTTCATATTTCATTTGGTCAAGAGCTTGTTGAGCACCACTAACTAGTAATTGGTTAGAGCTGTTGTTGTTCGCCATCTATACTCACCTCCTTGTGAGTATAGAATGTGTAGAAGCCTCCTGCTTCATTCTTATATAAAATTGGTAATTTTTCACAATTTTTCCGAAAATATAAATTTAAAATAAGTCATTTATTTCTTGTCGGATATCACGGTCAGGTCTGATTGTAAGGGTTTCAACTTCCTGCACCGCTTCTTGAATTAACGGTTCAAAATCAAAATAACTCTCAAACTGATTTACCTTTTCTCTTCTCGGTTTCGTTTTTGGAGATGAAGGGACAAAAATGGTACAACAATCTTCATATGGACGATTTGAAATGTCTAATGTATTAATTTTATCAGCAATTTTTATAATATCTGTTTTGTCCATTGAAATCAAGGGACGCAGTATTGGAGTATTTGTTACTTCATTAATCGCATACATACTTTCCAAGGTTTGGCTAGCAACCTGTCCAAGGCTTTCCCCGGTAACAATAGCAAGGCCGTCTTGTTTTTTCCGAATTTCATCTGTAATGCGCAACATCATTCTTCTTGTCGATGTCATTGAATAATTTTCTGGCACTTGTTCACGAATGGCTTGTTGAACATCTGTGAATGGTACGATATGTAGTTTTATCACACCACCACTAATTTCCGCCAGTTTTTTGGATAAATCAATAACTTTCTCTTTAGCTCTTTCGCTTGTAAAAGGAGGACTAAAGAAATGAACAGCCTCAATTTCCAGTCCCCTTCTCATGGCCAGATACCCGGCAACAGGGCTGTCAATACCACCGGAAAGCATTAGCATTGCTTTCCCACTTGATCCAAGTGGAAGGCCACCTGCTCCCGGAATGATTTCACAGGATAAATATACCGCTTCTTTTCTTACTTCAACTTGCAAATTAATATCAGGATTTTTTACATCTACTCTTAAACCTGCAATATTCTTTAATAAATGGCCGCCAATGGCATGATTCAATTCATCTGTATTTAGTTCAAATGTTTTATCAGATCGTTTAGCTGTAACTTTAAAGGTTTGCCCTTGTTTAAACAGAGATCGCACCAATTCAAGGGAAGCATTTTTTATCTCCTCTAATTCCCTTTCGACTTTTATAGCCGGGCTAAAGGACTGAATTCCGAATATATGCTTCAGTTTTTCGATTATTTCTAACCCATTCTCTCCATTTAATAGGACATACATCCGGTCACGGCTTGCTTCAATTTTAATGTTTGGAAAAGAGCTAAGTGCCAAACGGACATTTTTTCTGAGCTTATCTATGAACTTATTACGATTTCTACCCTTTAATGATATTTCTCCATAGCGTATTAATATCCGGTCGTAATTCATCTTTTCATTACCTTTCCTAATTGATTTACTGTTTTTTCAATCACTTGAATAACTGTCCTTGCTTCTTCTTCTGTATTTTCAAAAGACAAGCTAATTCTTATTGCACTTTCTGCCAATTCCTCTGCAACACCTAAAGCAAGAAGGGTTTTACTTGGTGATTTCTTTTTGGAGGAACAAGCACTTGTAGTGGAAACAAAGATATCTTCTTGTTCCAACGCATGGATAAATACTTCTGACTTAATCCCTTTTAACGAAAAATTGAGGATATGGGGAGCCGAATACTGAATAGGAGTATGAATCTTCAAGGCCTCGATTTTCTTTAAACCATCTCTTAATAAAGTCTGGATTTTCCTTATTCGTTCTATGCCTTCTTCACCATTTGCCATTGATAATCTTAGAGCTTTTGCCATGGCAACAGCACCTGCTACATTTTCTGTCCCGCTCCTTAGTGTTCGCTCTTGATTTCCACCGGAAAATAGCGGATCAATTTTTACCCCTTCACGAATATAGAGAGCTCCCGTTCCCTTTAAGCCATGAAATTTATGTGAAGAAATAGAGCATAAGTCAATCCGGTTATTTTTGAATGATAAAGGAACTTTTCCAATTCCTTGTACCGCGTCCACATGAAAAAGGATATCCGGATAAGCTTTCAGCATTTGACCAATTTCCTCGATTGGTTGAATCGTCCCTATTTCATTGTTTACATGCATGATGGAAATCAATATAGTATCTTTTCGGATCGCCCGTTCAATTTCATCTACTGAAACTCTTCCAGTGTCATCGACAGGGATATAGGTAATTTCAAATCCTTCTTGTTCGAGCTGTTCCATCGCCTTAGCTACAGAAGGATGTTCAATACTTGATGTAATAAGATGTTTACCCTTATTTCGATTTCTTAAAGCAGCACCTTTAATTGCTAAATTATTACTCTCTGTACCACCGGAAGTAAAATATATTTCACTCATTTTTACACCTAAAAGCTTTGCCGTCTGCTCCCTTGCCTGGGTCAAAAGCTTCTCTGCTTGTCCGCCAAAGCTATGGAGTGAGGACGGGTTCCCAAAAAACTTACTTGAAACAGTAATAAAGGAATCCAAAACTTCTTTATATGGTTTTGTCGTTGCACTATTATCAAAGTAAATCATCGTCGTCACCTTTCTTATAAGAAAAAGCAAGCTCCCTAGTCGCGGCGTATAGCTCCTATCAAGCTCTTTCGCTTTTAATTGTACGATTCCTCTACCGAAGCCTTAAAAGGTGTTTTGCCGCTAAAAGAATAGAGCTGGAAAATTCTCGAAATAAAACTTAAAAAAGGATCATGTGTGCCGCAATACATCTTACCATAAATTATATATTTTTTAAAAAGGAAAAGAAAAAACCGATGAAACACCGGTTTTTTCATTATACCTCTACACAGTTGTTTTTATTTTCTTTAATACTTCTGGGTCGATGCTCTCCAAAGCAGCAGCAGCCTGTTCAATTGCCTCTTGGTATTCATAGCGTCTGAATGCATTTTCTGCCTCTGCCAAACCTTTTGCAACAGTAGGGTATTGACTGCGATAACGATTTCCATATTGAATTGCTCTTTCTGCCAGTACCACATTTTCAATCAATTCATTTGTTGTCTGAACGAGTTTATCTACCGTTAGAACAGCAATTTCCAAGTATTGATTAAGAGCAGAAACATTTAGAGGCTTTTCTTCCAGCTGATATTTCACATTTTGAATGCTCTCTTTTGTGTCTTCTAATAAATACTTGTAATCTTCAGGCAATCCCGGTACATTGCTCTTTTTCACAAGGCGAATAGCCTCGCTCATTTTTTTGGTTAGTTCAGCTATTTTATCTCTTGCCTCTAGCTCGTCTTTCCTAAGCGCTTGTAGTTTCATGGCAAATGACTGTTGTCCTTCACGAATTAAATCGAGTTGTGCCTTAATCTCGTTTAATTCTTCGCCTATAATGGATTGAGCGATATTGTTTTGCTTTACTTTTTCCATTAATATTTCATACCGTTTATAAATAGTCACTAGTTCTTTTTCTAAGCTTTTTAATGTTTCAAGATCATCATCTGTTATCTGATAGCTTTCCTGAATATCCCGTACTTCCATGAAGAGTTTCTTATTTTCCCTTTCGGCTGAAAAAAGCAGGTCTTCTGCCATTTTTTCATTTTTCATCACAAAGTGCTTAGCATGAACCTCTTTTTCTAACAGGTCAAATAAGATATCAATTCTTTGTTTAACCTCCATTATTCCTTCTTCTGCTTGATCAATATCAGACTTTTCAATAAGAAGAAGAATTTCTGTAAGTTTCTCTTCTAAGTGTTTAATTTCAGTTTCGACATGAATGTGCTCTAAATAATACCCTTGTTCCAACATTTCCTTATATCCTTCAAGCACTTCTGTCAATTGATTTGGAATTAGTGACTGACACTCAATTAAAAACTGGGGTATCAAATCCATATGTTTCTTAATGGTTGTAAGTTTACTTTGAATGAAAAGGACTACTTCACGGGCTTCAAGGTAATTTCCTTGCTCTGTTTTTTCCTCATATTCATGAAATTTCTGGCTGACCGTGTCCAATTCAACTTCCAATGCTTTTTCGGATTGGCCAAAGCTATGGCGATGAGTAAGTAATGTTTTCTTCGCTTCCCGATATAATTCTTTTAACCCATCGATTTCAAGCCTGTTTTTCTCCTCGCTGCCAATAAGCTCATGGAGTTCTTCCAGGATTTTATTAATTTGAGTTTCAGTTTCCTGTAATTTATTCGCAATCTTTCTCTGGGCTTCTTTTGCCTTTTTAAATTTATATTTATCTATGTACTCTTCAGCATCAAAAAGCATTTCTTCCAAGTCCGGTAGCTTAACTGTTACCACGTCATCCCATTGATTCCGCCATTTCTCAAATAGCTCTTCAGTTTGTCCGGTCATATTCAGCTGCTTTACCTTGGACATCTCATCCGGAATCGGTCGGCTAAATAAATCAATTTTCCATGCTTCAAGCCGGTCCATTTCCTTAAAGTATTTTTTCTTTATAAAATATCCTATTACAAATAAAGCAAATAAAAGGATGAATAATCCAATGATATAGATCACGTGAAAGCCCCCTTATGCCGAACAGCAAAATTTGAATCACTATATTTTAACAAATCTATTAGAATCTTTTTCAATGCCTTAATGATACCATGTTAACGACATTTTTTGACTATTAATTTCAATTTTTTTGTCTTTGAAAGTTAAAAATATCATTTTCATCACAATCTTTCCAGCAAAAAAGCACTTCACTCCCAGGATTTAAGGATTCCTGACAGCAAGTGCTTAATTATTTTTTCCTTTTTATTAAGGGGTTGCTGTAACGACGGGGATATTAATCATTCCTATTTAAGAACCGCTTCTCTCTTCCTGGTTATATCTGTACAAAGCATTTTATCAATCCACATATGGAGATCCTTTATATATTTTTGTTCGAAAAACTGCTCATTTGGAAACACATATAATACTTCTCTCATATAATGAGTGTTCATAAACGGCATCATTAATAGTCCTTTGAGCTGCGTAATTAAATAGGGTATTGAATGCGGGCGGAACTCATTCCATTCAAATCCTCTTTCAAAAACCTTCTGAAGATAATATTTTTCTTTTAATAAATAAGTAGACATGATTTCCCTTACCATTTGTGAATCCAGCGACATTTCCCTATAGATAAAGCTGGCAAGCTGACAATTCTCACAATGAAAATGCAGCAAATCAGCCGTCATTCGTTTTAAACAAACCATAGCTCCCTTTTCAATAGAAGAATAGGCTTCTTCCATTTTCTTTATATATTGTTCAAAAAAATAAGTAAAACAATATTCCAATAAACCTGCTTTGTTCTCAAAATGGTAAGCAATGGTCGCTGAGTTAACTTTTGCTGCACTTGCAATATCTCTTATGGACGTTCCTGTATAACCTTTAGAATTAAATAACAAAATTGCCGCTTTTAATATGGCTTCTTTAGAGTTTTTCTTCATCGGTTTTCCCCCTTTTAAAACACCCATGATCCCCGTAATTAAAAGATTCTTGATTCAATTATTGGAATCCTTTATAAAAATATCGACAAAGTCTGCTCTTTTCCTGCCTATTCTGATAAAATAAACAATAATGATTATGAGAAAAAGGTGAAATATCATGTTTAAAGTCGAAAAATATACTGGTAGTCGTGAAGATGGGTACTCTCTTGTAAAAAAGCAGCTTATCGCCCTAATCGAAGATGAAAAAAATCAGATTGCTAACTTAAGTAATGCTTCTGCCTTGTTAAACCAATTTTTAGAACGGATTAACTGGGTTGGCTTTTATCTTATGGAGGAAGAAGATTTAGTACTAGGACCATTCCAAGGGCTTCCAGCCTGCGTGCGGATCCCCGTTGGTAAAGGCGTATGCGGAAATGCCGCTCTAAAAAAAGAAACCATTCGTGTTCCGGATGTTCATCAATTCCCTGGCCATATTGCCTGCGATGCCGCAACGCAATCAGAAATTGTCATTCCGATGATTAAAAACGGTCAATTGATTGGTGTATTAGACATTGATTCACCCGAAAAGGACCGTTTTGATCAACTAGACCAAAAACATTTGGAAGAATTTGTTTCTATTTTAGTGGAACATCTATAAGAAAAGCAAAAGCCCCCTGTTCAGTGGCGTATAGCCTCCTCCTAAAAGCTATCGCTTTCGGTCGTGCGATGCGGACACTGCCGTAGTCTTCCTTGTGGTGCTCTCCAACTGAGATAAAGGAAACACGAAGAGCAAGTGGCGATTCGATGTTAATTTCGAAGACTGAAGGGTACTAGCCGCTAGGGGGCTGGAGCTAGACATTTCTCGAAGTCAAATAAATGGCTTTTTACTCTTATAGGAAAATCGTAAGCGCCCTGCTTGTGGCGCAGACCTCCTCCCAATAGTTATCGCTTTTTGTCGTGCGATGCTCATGATGCCGTAACCTTCCTTGTGGTGCTTTCCGACTAAGATAAGGAAATACGAAGAACTAAAGGTAATTCGATGTTGACTTATCGTTTAGTGGAGATCGAAGACCATTTTCAAACTCATAATACACTTTCATATCTAATAAAAACCTCGCTACAGTCGAGGTTTATATTTTTTCAAGCGCTTGTTCCAGATCATCCTTTAAATCCTCCCTTGCTTCGAGCCCAACTGAAAGCCGAAGCAACGTATCGTCAAATCCCATATTCCTCCGTTCTTCCTCTGGAACGACTGCATGGGTCATCGTGGCAGGATGCTGGATTAATGTTTCTGTATCACCCAAACTTACTGCAACTTTAATCAGCTTTAACTGATTCATCAATCGTTGTGCTGTTTTTTTTGTCCCTTTTATTGAAAAAGAAAGTAGACCGCCCGGTTGTTTCATTTGTTTTTTCATTATCTGATAATCCTCGTGGTCAGGATCCCCAGGATAGTATATGGAATCAACTTTTGGATGTTTTTTTAAGAACTGAAATAGTTGGTTGGCATTTTCTGAGTGACGGTCCATTCGGACGGGGAGTGTCTTTAGCCCCCTTAAAAGTAGCCAAGCATCAAACGGAGAAATAATTCCACCGATATCCTTTTGAGTGGTACGTGCCACCCTGTTGATAAATTCTTTATTCCCAACCACAAGTCCAGCGATCACGTCACCATGCCCGCCAATATATTTTGTCGCGCTATGAATAACGATGTCACAGCCTAAGGAAATAGGATTTTGCAGGTAGGGTGAACAAAACGTATTATCAACGACAACAGGGATCCCTTTTTCTTTTGCTACCTTGGCGACCATTTGCAAATCAACGAGTTTCATCGTTGGATTAATCGGGGTTTCAATATAAATACAAGCCGTATTAGGGAGTATCTCTTTTTCTAATGTCTCAACTGAGTCCATCCGGCTAAAATCATGACTGATTTCATATTTTTCTTTTAAAAGCTGCAAGAAACCAAAGGTACAGCCATAAACCCCTTGTGAACATAGAATATGGTCCCCTGTTTTTGTCAAAGTAAATAATACAGCACTAACTGCAGCCATACCTGATGAAAAAGCAAGTGCGACTTCTCCTTTTTCAAGAGCTGCAACCCTTTCTTCCAATATTTTAACAGTCGGGTTTCCAAGCCTTGAATAAATATACCCATCCTCCAGCCCCGCAAATCTTTTTTCCCCCAGTTCAGCAGTGGTAAATGTAAAGGTTGAGGTTTGATACAATGGAGGAACTAGACTTCCTTGATGAAGGGATGAATCATATCCTGCATGGATAACCTCAGTTTCAAACCGTACACTTTTCTTTTTCAATGAAACTCACTCCCCCTTTTTTTGATAACGTTTTCATTTCTCTATAGTATATAAAATTTTTTCTATTCTTGTATCAGGCACTCCAAATCTGAGTGCCTATAAAACTAATTTGATTTCATCTTTAGCCAGCCTTTATGTTGCCTGATTGGGCAACCACTTTATTTTTTCCGCTACCTTTCGCAAGGTAAAGAGCTTCGTCCGCTCGCTTAAATAGTGATTGATAAGAATCCTTATAGTCCTTATGCCAATGAGAAACGCCACAAGAGATGGTAACATGTGGATTGGATGCTTGTGCTACCTTTTCAACCAGCCTTTGAGCAACGGCTGCTGCTGCTTCAAGTGACACCTTTGGAAGATAAATGGCAAGCTCTTCCCCTCCCCATCTTGCTCCCACATCTTGATTACGAATGCAAGATTTAATTAGTCTTGCTACTTGAATAAGGATCTCGTCTCCAATTTGATGGCCATATTTATCATTGATTCCTTTAAAATCATCAATATCAATAATAATAAAAGCACCTTGTTCGTCTTCCATCATTGACTTTTCTATTTTTTCATCGAGAAATTTCCTAGAGTTAAGTTTTGTTAGGTGGTCCGTGATTACTGTTCTTTTTAATTCCTCCCGAAGCATCGAATTAATGATGGCTAACGAGGAATGCTGCACAAGTGTTTGAAATAGCTTAAACGAATCAAAAGGAAAGAAAAACGGTTTTTGATGCATTACTACGGCAAAGCCGCGAACAGCTCCCCTATAAAGGACCGGGACAGCCATAATCGATTGAAAACTTTTACTTCTTATTGTATGAAGATTTAAATCACCTATAAATAGTGACTCATTTTCCCGTAGAATCTCCTTCTTTATATAATCAATATAGATTTGCGCCTGTTTAGTAAAAAAGAACGAAGTTGTACCCGGGAGTATTTTCACAGTCCTTTGATCCTCAGAGAGCAGGAAAAAACCAACTTCTTGTCCATCAAAAGCCGTTTTCAGTTGGTTTGAAAGATAAGGCAAAGCCTCTGCCAATTGCAAATTAGAATTTAACATTTTGGATGTTTCATTCAGAAGTTTTAAGTTTAAAATAATTTGCTGTGAGTGGCGAAAAAGAAGGGCATTTTCAATGGCATTTCCCGCACTACCTGCAAATAATGATATGTATTCGATTTCATACCTTTGAAAATTGTCTGTATTGGGTGCAATCATTTGCAGCACCCCATATACCGCTTGTTTTCCTTTTAGTGGAACGTATAAAACCGTATGATCATCCAAATGCTCCAATTCCATTATGCCCGTTCCATACACCTTTACTGCAGCAATATTTTCACTGTCATAATCAATTTCTGTTATTGGGAGATCATTGTGACAATAAGTCACCTGCGATAAAAACAAGTTATACGAAAAGTTAGGAAATTCCTCTCGAAGAAGAACGAATAATTCACTCAAAAGGGCTTCCATATCCAAAAATGAATGAAGTTTTTCCGTTACAAAATATAATTTTTTATATATCTCAACTTGTAAATCCTTATCAAGCGTATCCATACCATCTCCACCTAAGTATTTATAGCAAACAACAAGTTCCAAATATATACATCATAACCTAATTATAGTTAATTAATAGTACTTTTGGAATATATATTTATACAAATTTTTTTCTAATAGTGATTTGAAATACCATAGAAATCTATTTCAAAAAAAACTTGACGATTCATGAATAAAAATCATATAATATTCTTTGTGTAAAATATTGCAGCCTATTGAAACAACTTTAATACGTACATTTTGTTCCTCATGAGAAAAATTGAATATGTTTCTTATGATGGTGCATCGCGTAACCCTCAGCTGCTAGGGCGAAGGTGCATGAAAACAAAATGGCTATTATCGATGTTTCAGAGCGGTTTTTATTTTACCAAAATAAAAACACGAAGGAGGAGTCATCATGGCTCGTTATACCGGCCCAAGCTGGAAATTATCCCGTCGTCTTGGAATTTCTCTAAGCGGCACAGGTAAAGAATTAGAAAAGCGTCCTTACGCTCCTGGACAACATGGTCCAAACCAACGCAAAAAGCTTTCTGAATACGGATTGCAATTGCAAGAAAAGCAAAAACTTCGTCATATGTACGGAGTAAATGAGCGTCAATTCCGCAATCTATTCGAAAAGGCAGGCAAATTAAGCGGTGTTCATGGCGAAAACTTCATGATCCTTCTTGAATCTCGCCTTGATAACCTAGTTTATCGTCTAGGTCTTGCACGCACTCGCCGTGCTGCACGTCAGTTAGTAAACCATGGTCATATTTTAGTTGATGGTGCACGCGTTGACATTCCATCATACCGTGTTACTCCTGGCCAAACAATTAGTGTTCGTGAAAAATCACGCAACCTTGCAGTAATCAAGGAAGCAATTGAAGCTAATAACTTCGTTCCTGATTACTTAACATTTGACGCAGATAAATTAGAAGGTACTTTCACTCGCTTACCAGAGCGTTCTGAATTGCCTGCTGAAATCAACGAAACACTAATCGTTGAGTTCTACTCTCGTTAATAAAATTGGATTGTATAGTCCAACCTGTAATTGCCCTAAATCCTTGATAAACAAGGATTTGGGGCTTTTTCTTTTATTATGAAATTATACTAGGACAAAATATAAAAAGGTATATTCAAAAATAAATAATTAGAAAAAATTATATACTGAAATAAAACAACTTTAGATACACCTAAAAACAATTTGTTTATATTGTATTTAAATAAGAACAAAATTATATTTAAAAGTTATTTTACTGCAGATGCTGTCCATATCGTACCATCATATCTTATCACTATTCTTATTATTGTTTCGTCAATATTCGTTGCAAATACCTTGGATACTTTATATTGCCAAGGTTTTTTATTGTTTAAAAAACTTGAAATGTGTTTAGATATCTAGTAATGACTTTGAAAAACTAACTAACTTTGTAGATCCCTTATAAAAATTTATATCTGCAAAAGGGGCTGTCCGGAAAGTGGTATTTCAGCCGAAATCTTTATAAAAGCAAAACCCAAGAATGCTGTTAAATCAACATTCTTGGGTTTTTAATTTGGGTTCATTTTTCTCTTAAATGGACTTTTTAGACAGCCCCTTACTTTTAACTATAAATCGGATTTTGGTTCAGGTATCATTTCAGCCCGAATTTCAACAAAATTAGATGGAGCAGATTCATTTCCAGCAATATCGACAGCGGTCACATAATAAATACCATTTCCTGCTTTATAAGATAAGCTCTCGCCACTCTTAATACTAGCAATTTTATTCACTGATCCGCTTACTTGATATACACGATATCCAACAACATCCTTATCCGGTACCGAAGTCCATTTCAGTGTATTATTTTCAACACTTACAATCACACTATCCGGTTTCTTTCCGTTATCGGACATCTTGTTGGCACTAAAAGGAAGAACTTTTTCCCACTTATCTGTATTTGGAATTAACTGGTTCATTTGATTAAAATCCTTACCAACCATCCGTTCAATAAAATCAGGATTTAAGATAACACCCGTTTGGACAAATTCATCCGGAGTAGAGTCCATTGCTAAATACTTTTTGTCCCCAATCGTAACGAATTTTGCTTCAATAAGGCTGTCATCAACTTTTGTTGGAACAGCGTTCACATGATAATAATCACTTTCAACTAATCCAGCTTTTGAACAAGCCTTGGATGGCAGTAAGCCTGAAACCGCACAATAATTCCGTTTTACAATACCTTCAGGCATTTCAAATGACTCTTTTGGTGCAATTAAGTCAGGTCTTATTTTATATGCCGCATTAATTAATGCCGCCCAAAGATTATTTGTCCTCTGATTATAGGCCATTCCTGAGCTTTTCAACGATTTTGGCGTATCATATCCAGTCCAAATCCCAAATGTAACGTTAGGATTTGTTGCCACAAACCAGGAATCATGAAAATCATTTCCTGTTCCTGTTTTTCCTGCCCAATCTGCCTTGAAGGCCAATTTGCTTTTTATTCCGGAGGCTGTCCCATTTTGAATGACATCACGCATCATATCAATAGTTAAATAAGCAGTCTGTGGTTTAAACACATCCACCGGCTTAACTTGGTGCTGATAAATTGTTTTTCCATTTTTATCAACAATTTTCTCAATTAGATAGGCATCAATAAATTTTCCACCATTAGCAAAGGTACTAAAAGCATTTGTGTTTTCTTCTACTGTTACCCCCGCCTCCATTGCTCCAAGCGCGGTAGAAAGATTGGTATAATCCGGCTTTTTCAAGGACGTGAAGCCCATTTTATCTAAATATTTTGCTGGCTGCTGATCAATTATTTGCGTATATAATTTTACTGCTGGCACATTATAGGACTTTGCCAAGGCATCTCTTGCTGAAACCAAACCCCTGTACCGTCGATCATAGTTATAAGGCCATGGCGTGCTCCTGCTTCGATCCAATCGTAATTGAACATCTGGCAGTACGGTTCCTGGTGATGCTATACCAAGTTCAATCGCTGGAGCATACACAAGGAGCGGCTTCATCGTCGAACCGTTCGGACGAATGGAACTTGTGGCATGATTTAGTTCTTGTCTATTATGGTCTCTCCCTGCCACAAAGCTAATAATTTTTCCCGTTTTATTTTCAATTAAAGTTGCACCAACCTCAACAGGCTCCATTACATTAACCTTTTCCCCAGTTTCCGGGTCGATTTTCTCTTGGGGTTTATCCGGGCCGTAATGTTTATACTGATCTTTGACCTGTTGCATCGCATCAAATATTTCTTTGTCAATGGTCGTATGAATTTGGTAACCATTTAGCCGTAAATCATTTCGTGCCATTGCTTTATATTTGTAATAAAGGTTTTCATTCTTCCTTAAATCCTGTTTGGAAATGCCATCTTTTTCAGCCAATACCGTTATTAGAGCATCAATGGCTCGCTTCTCGATTTCAACTGTCAGCCAAGGGTACTTATCTGTCGAGCTCGGCTGTGGAGCAATGAAATCTTTTGTAATATCATACTGAAGTGCCTCTTGATACTCCTTTTGATTGATATAACCACCGGCATACATTCTATTTAAAACTGTTTTCATTCTTGTTAGACCTGGTTTTAGATTTGATTTTAGATCCCCTTTATTAGTAAAAGGTGTATATCCAAATGGGCTTTGTGGCAATCCGGCAATAAATGCCGCTTGAGGAAGAGTCAATTCACTTACATCTTTCCCAAATATCCCTTTTGCTGCTGCTTGAACTCCGGCAATATTCCTACCAGAAGAATTCCTTCCAAAGGTCGCCACATTTAAATAAGCTTCCAATATTTCTTTTTTATCAAAAAATTTCTCTAGCCTTAGAGCAAGTAAGATTTCAATTGCCTTTCTTTGAAAAGAAACTTCGTTCGTTAATATTTGATTTTTGATTAACTGCTGGGTTAATGTACTTCCCCCGGATTGAACAGGAGAGTTCGTAACCTCTTGGTAGAGGGCTCGGAAAACAGCTTTTGGAACGACTCCATTATGCTTGTAAAAGTATTCATCTTCCGTAGCGATCACCGCATTAATTAAGTAGTCAGAAACCTGGTCAATTTTAACCTCTTCTCGTTCCAAATCCGACTTAAGTTTTCCTAAATAAACATTATTAGAAAAATATAATTCCGACGTTTCCGTATAATTATAAATATCCTTTTTCATACTGTCATAAGAACGGACTGGTTCATCTTTAACAAGAGAAGCAAAATAGCCTGCACCGGCACCAGCCACAAAAGCTCCTCCTAAAATTACGACAGTAAGAAGGAGAAGGAACAAATTCCATAATACTTGATAGGTTATTCGGGCACCTTTTACCGTTTTTTTATTCGTTAACAAGCCAATCGCATTTTTAGCTTGCTCCACCCACTTCCTCCATTTTTCATTCATAGCATCACCTCTATTAAATTCATTTTCATTATAGCATATGGTAGGAACAAAAAATGACAAGGTTCTACATTTCTAAAATTCCCATTTGACATAGGGACCAATGTATGTTAAAACTGCTGTAAGTTGATATTATTAAAGGCTATGAAGGGAACCGATTTGTAGTTCTTCTATCCCTGTTTATTTAGAGAAGCAGCGGTCGGTGCAAGCTGCTACAAATAGAAGAATGAATTACATCCCAGAGCTTTCTCTGTGAAAGTACTAGTAGCAGAGACCGGTTATAACCGTTATTTTGTTTGAGTTGGAGGATTATATTCCTCAAGCTGGGTGGTACCGCGATGATTCGTCCCTGCATGCTGCAGGGGCGTTTTTATTTTTGAATGGAGGTCTTGAAGATGGAATTATTAGAGGATTTAAAATGGCGAGGTATTATTTATCAACAAACAGATGAAGAAGGATTAAAAGCGCTCTTAGAAAAAGAAAAAATCTCTCTCTATTGTGGAACAGATCCAAGTGCTGATAGCTTGCATATTGGCCATTTAGTACCATTTTTAACGTTAAAAAGATTTCAGCAACATGGCCATCGTCCGATTGTATTAGTCGGCGGTGCTACAGGACTAATTGGAGACCCAAGTGGAAAAAGTGAAGAACGAAAATTGCAAACAATTGAAGCGGTTCAAAAAAATGCGGAAAGCATTAAAAAGCAGCTGGCTGCTATATTTGATTTTGAAGGGGAAAATGGCGCCATCATGGTGAATAACTATGATTGGACCTCTTCCATGAATGTTATTACTTTCTTGCGTGATATTGGAAAACATATTGGGGTTAACTATATGTTGGCCAAAGATACCATTGCTTCCCGACTTGAAACGGGTATTTCCTTTACCGAATTTACCTACACGATCTTACAGGCAATGGATTTTAACTATTTATATGACCATTATGATTGTAAATTGCAAATTGGTGGCAGTGATCAATGGGGAAATATTACCTCTGGATTGGAATTAATCCGAAAAATGCATACAGAAGAGACAAAAGCATTTGGTCTGACAATTCCACTTGTTACAAAAGCAGATGGAACAAAGTTTGGTAAAACGGAAGGCGGCGCAATATGGCTCGATCCGGAAAAAACTACTCCATATGAGTTTTACCAATTCTGGATAAATACAGCGGACGCGGATGTAGTAAAATACTTGAAGTACTTCACATTCTTAACCCGTGAAGAAATCGAACAATTAGAAGTAAGTGTACAAGAAGAACCGCATCTTCGCAAAGCACAAAAAGCATTAGCCGAAGAGATGACCCGTCTGATCCATGGGGAAGAAGCATTGCAACAAGCCATAAAAATTTCACAAGCATTATTTAGTGGCGACGTGAAAAACCTTACAGCTACTGAGATTAGACAAGGCTTTAAGGAAATGCCAAGCTACGAAGCTGCAGGGGAAGAAAATCTAGTCGACCTTTTAGTGGCTGCAAAAATATCTCCATCTAAACGACAGGCCCGTGAAGATATTACAAATGGAGCCATTTCAGTAAATGGTGAAAAAGTAACCGATTCTACCTATGTTTTACAAGAAAAGGACCGAATTGAAGGCCAGTTTACGATTATCAGAAGAGGCAAGAAGAAGTATACGTTGATCAAGTATTAATGTATAAGGATTTTGGGAATTGAATATCCCAAGATCCTTTTTTATTGGTTTAAAGATAGTATTTTCCGTAGGAATAATCAAATAGGAAAATTACTAAATAAAATGCCTTTTCATACGAATTAATTTATTTATTGTTATAAGCAATAAAAATACAAAACGGCCTTAACCCTATCGAAATAGAGTTAAAACCGCCTAGATTATAGTTTATTCTTCTAGTCTACTTGACAGTGACCGTTTACCAAGAAAGTATAATGATGGTTGGTTTCTATTCATTTCTATTAATCTTCCATTGTAGAAAGGTCGCCGGTTGGCAAGTTCAGCTCCCATGCTTTTAAAACGCGTCTCATAATTTTACCGCTTCGGGTCTTTGGCAGCTTATCACGGAAATCAATTTCGCGAGGAGCTGCATGAGCCGCCAGACCTTTTTTCACAAATTGTCGGATCTCCTCTTTAAGCTCTTCTGAAGGTTCATAACCTGCACGCAATGCAACAAACGCTTTGATAATTTCCCCGCGGACCGGATCTGGCTTTCCAATAACACCTGCTTCTGCTACAGCCGGATGTTCAACGAGCTTGCTTTCTACTTCAAACGGTCCCACACGTTCACCTGATGTCATGATGACATCATCGACACGACCTTGGAACCAGAAATACCCATCTTCATCCATGTAGGCAGAATCTCCAGAAACGTACCAGTCGCCAGGCATGAAGTAGGATTCATATTTCTCTGGATTGTTCCAGATCGTATGCATCATGGATGGCCAGCCTTTCTTAATAGCAAGATTTCCCATTCGATACGGAGGGAGTTCATTTCCTTGATTATCAACGATTGCTGCAACTACACCCGGAATTGGTTTCCCCATCGAACCAGGCTTAATTTCCATACAAGGATAGTTACTAATCAGCTGAGCACCCGTTTCTGTCATCCACCAGTTATCGTGAATCCGCTTATTAAATACTTTCGCTCCCCATTTCACCACTTCAGGATTTAATGGTTCACCTACACTTAAAATATGGCGAAGGCTGCTTAAGTCAAATTTTTTAACCAGCTCATCTCCTGCTCCCATTAACATACGGAAGGCTGTCGGCGCACTATACCAAACCGTTACTCCGAAATCCTCAATCGTTTGATACCAGGTTTCCGGGCTGAAACGTCCACCCACAATCACATTTGATGTTCCTGTCAGCCATGGTCCGAAAATTCCATACGATGTTCCAGTCACCCAGCCAGGGTCTGCCGTACACCAATAAACATCATCTTCTTTTAAGTCCAGTACCCATTTTGCCGTTTGATAATGCTGAATCATTGCATTATGTACATGCAGTACTCCTTTTGGCTTGCCAGTAGAACCAGAGGTATAATGGAGAATCAGCCCATCCGTTCTTTCTACCCACTCAATTTTAAGCTCTTTGCTTGCTTTTTCAAATTTCTCCAGAAAGTCAATAATTTGGCCGTTTTCTTCTACATTTTTTCCGACTACAAAAATATGCTTTAATGCTGGTAAGTCTTGGACTGGAACACGCTCTAATAACTCTGGTGTCGTCACTAATACTTTCGCTTCACTGTCTTGCAAACGATCTCTGACTGCCCCTTCCATAAACGCCTCAAACAAAGGACCAACAATAGCTCCAAGTTTGATCGCGCCCAGTACTGTAAAGTAAAGTTCAGGAGAACGGGGCATGAAAATAAATACACGATCTCCCTTTTCTACATCCCCATAATTCTTTAATACATTTCCCGCTTTGTTCGAAAGTTCTTTCATTTCCTTGAAGGTATACTTTTCATTTCTCGAAGCGTCACGATAATATAGGGCTACCTTGTTTTTTCGGAAAGTGCTTGCATGTCTGTCAATCGCTTCATAAGCCATATTCATAAGACCGGTTTCACTCCAAGTGAATGCTTTTTCAGCCTCTTTCCAGTCAAAGTTCTTATAGGTTTCTTCATAATTTTTTAAATTATAATCACCTTGAACAACTGGTAACGCTTCCACTTTCATTAAATCTCCCCCTTTGTTGTATTTGAGAATATTATAGTACAAACTTACACTATTCACAATTTTTAAAAAATATTTTTTTCTAAAAATTACTATTTTCCTATTTACAGTTTAAAACATAAAGCATGGTCATTTTAAGAAAATTTTGTGAAAACGCTTTAAAAAAATAAACTTTATGTATAATAGAATTGAAATGTAATAGATTTTTTCCAGGCGGTGACCAAATGGAGCATAAAAAAACTTATAATGCGAAGGAATTAAAAACTCCCTATGGAACATTAATCATAGAAGGTCCTATTTCTTCTGATAAAATTGCGAGCTATGAATTTCATAAGGACTTGGTTGCCTTTCGCCCACCAGATCTGCAGCATAAGGCATTAATTGAAATTGCTAATCTTAAAGAAGGCAGAATTATTATTGCTCGCCATCAAAATACAATTGTGGGCTATGTCACATTTTTATATCCCGACCCACTGGAACGATGGTCGGAAGGAAAAATGGATAATTTAATCGAATTAGGTGCAATTGAAGTCATTCCGCAATTTAGAGGTTGTTCGGTCGGTAAAAACCTTCTCATTGTATCCATGATGGACGATGCTATGGAGGATTACATTATAATCACAACGGAATATTATTGGCATTGGGACCTAAAAGGAACTGGTTTAAATGTTTGGGAATATCGAAAAGTCATGGAAAAAATGATGAATGCCGGAGGGCTAGAATGGTTTGCAACTGATGACCCAGAAATATGTTCCCATCCAGCCAATTGCTTAATGGCTAAAATCGGAAAACGTGTGGATACCGAATCCATTCAAAAATTCGATCGACTACGGTTTATGAACCGTTTCATGTATTAAGACGACCTGAACGTGAGGTGATTTAAATTGATAGTGGAAGAAATTATGAAGTCGGATGTAGCTACACTTTCTCCAACTGATACCATTGCAAATGCGATGGCGTTAATGGAGTTAAGAAAAATCCGTCACATTCCCATTATTAACAATGAGCAACATTTGGTGGGGCTTGTAACTATTGCAAAAATTAGAGAAGCCACCCCATCCATTTTTCATGCGAATGAACATCCAGAAATATTAAAAAAGCCGTTGGAAACGATTATGGAAAAAAACGTTATTACCGGCCATCCTCTGGATTTCGTAGAAGAAACAGCTGCCCTTTTCTATGAGCATAAAATTAGCTGTATACCCATTATTAATAATAAAAAGCTAGTCGGAATTGTAACGGAAACGGATTTATTGCGGACGATGATTGAGTTAACAGGGGTCCATCAACCTAGTTCACAAATTGAAATCCGAGTTCCAAATATTTCAGGTGTCCTATGTGAAATTGCCGGAATAATCCGGAATCGACATGCCAATATTTTAAGTGTCCTAGTTTATCCGGATAAAAAGGATGATCAATACAAAATTCTCGTTATCAGAGTACAAATGATGAATCCAACAGGCCTAATACAAGAATTAAAGGATGCGGGTTATCAAGTTTTATGGCCGAATCTTCCGGGGATTTCTCAATGAAAGACCGTTGTTGCTTTATTTTTTCAGAGGAATTGCTGAACTATAAATTCAGCAGCCATCATCCTTTTAACCAATTCCGGCTTAAACTAACTGTAGACTTACTAAAGAAAATGAGCGCGTTAGATACAGATCAAATCATCCCTCCTAGAATGGCAACAGATGAAGAGTTAACCCTTATCCATGATCCAAGCTATATTGAAGCAGTCAAAAAAGCAGGCCAAGGACAACTTCCAGAAGAAATTGCGGAAAACTATGGACTAGGGACGGAAGATACCCCCATATTCCCGAACATGCATGAAGCTAGTGCTCTTCTTGTTGGAGGCACACTAACTGCTGTTGATCAAGTTATGACAGGAAAAGCACTTCATGCTCTTCATTTAGGGGGAGGTCTCCATCATGGATTTCGTGGAAAAGCCTCAGGATTTTGCATATATAATGATAGTTCCGTAGCTATTAAATATTTACAAGAAAAATATAATGCCCGTGTATTATATGTGGATACCGATGCGCACCACGGAGATGGTGTTCAATGGTCTTTTTATGATGACCCAAATGTATGCACTTTATCGATTCACGAAACTGGGCGCTATTTATTTCCTGGGACCGGGAACATTAATGAAAGAGGTCAAGGAGCTGGTTATGGCTTTTCATTTAACATTCCTGTCGATGCATTTACGGAAGATGAATCATGGCTTTATGCTTATAAACATGCACTCCAAGAAGTTGCTGACTTTTTTAAACCGGATGTCATTCTCACCCAAAATGGTGCTGATTCTCATTATTACGATCCCTTATCTCATTTATCTGCCACTATGAAAATCTACCGTGAAATTCCTAAGCTGGCACATAAAATCGCCCATCAATATTGCGGTGGCAAATGGATTGCCGTTGGAGGAGGCGGCTATGATATTTGGCGCGTGGTTCCTCGGGCATGGTCACTTATTTGGTTAGAGATGACTGAAAACTCAGGATGTTTCGGCGATTTACCAAATGCTTGGATTAACCAATGGCAAGATGTTGCACCAGTGGAATTACCAAAACAATGGGATGATCCTGATGGTATCTATCCTCTAATTCCACGAAAGGCTGAAATAACAGAGAAAAACTTACTCACACTTGAAAAAGCGTTATATCCGATTCGACAACATCAAAAAAACAAATTGTTATAAATAGAAACAGGTCGGCGCCATGGCCGACCTGAAATTTTTATTCTTTCGTTGATTGGCGGTGTTCAATACGATGTGGTAACACCACAATATGATCTGTAACTTTTTCTTTATTCATGAGCTTTGTCAAAAGACGCATCGCAACTGCGCCAATATCATATAACGGTTGGACAATGGTAGTCAATTGTGGACGAACCATCAAAGAAAGTCTTGTGTTATCAGAGGTGATGACTTCAAAATCATCCGGTATACGATAACCTTTATCTTCAGCACCATGGACAACACCAAGTGCCATTTCATCAGCACCGACAAGAATCGCAGTCGGCCTGTTAGGAAGCTCTAACAGCTTTTCAAAAGCTTCGATTCCGGAATCATACGAATAATCCCCTTCAATGATGAATTCTTCATTGAATGGAATATTGGCTTCTGCCAGTGCTTTTTTATATCCATTTAACTTTTTACCGGTTATATCAGGTTCATAAAGCGGCCCGATTACAAAGGCAATATGCTTATGACCACGATCGATAAATTCCTTTACTGAGTCATATGTTGCCTGTTCATAATCAATATTTACGGATGGAATTTTTTCTGATTCTTCAATAGACCCTGCTAGAACAATTGGAACAGGAGATTTTTCAAATTCTGCTACATGATCAGGAGTGATATTTCCACTCATGAAGACAATTCCATCTACCTGCTTGCCTAGCATGGTATTGAATAAATGCAATTCTTTATCCTTGTTTTGATCGGAATTGCTTAAGATGATATTGTATTTATACATCGTTGCAATATCTTCAATTCCTCGAGCCAATTCTGCAAAAAAGATATTAGAAATATCTGGAATTATCACACCGACAGTTGTTGTTTTTTTACTTGCTAATCCTCTAGCTACTGCATTTGGACGGTACCCTAGTCGTTCAATAACTTCTAATACCTTTTTACGGGTAACCGGCTTTACATTTGGATTCCCATTTACTACACGGGAAACCGTTGCCATTGAAACATTCGCTTCACGGGCAACATCATAAATTGTAATATTATTCACTTGTAACACTCTCCTAAATACGAACCTTATTTTTCTTTATTTTGCAGCAGTATTGAAAAATTACTCATGTCCAAAATTAATTTTCATTTCGATTTATTTGTGAGATTTTATTCCATCTAAATCATGTATTTAATGATACGACAATAAGGGCAAAGCCGCAATTATCTTGAGCAATAAAATTCATTGAACCTGAAAAAACCCTCTGCATATTAATAGCAGAAGGTTTTCTCATTTAGTTTACACCCGAACGAAATTGGATGCAAGAAGCTCATTATAGAAATGGTCGAATTGTTCAAGGTTCATTTGCTGTTGTGCATCGGATAGAGCAACACGCGGTTCTGGATGAACCTCCGCCATCACTCCATCTGCACCAATTGCAATTGCTGCTTTGGCAGCAGGTAACAGTAAATCTCTTCTACCTGTTGAATGAGTAACATCAACCATAACAGGTAAATGCGTTTCTTGTTTTAAAATTGGCACTGCTGAAATATCAAGTGTATTTCTTGTGGCTCTTTCATACGTTCTAATACCACGCTCGCACAAGATAATTTGTCCATTGCCTTGGGCCATAATATATTCAGCCGCATTGATAAATTCTTCGATCGTTGCTGCAAGACCGCGTTTTAATAAGACAGGTTTATTTACTGCCCCTGCAGCTTTTAGTAATTCAAAGTTTTGCATATTACGAGCACCAATTTGAATAACATCAATATAATCAATGGCCATCTCGATATCAGCTGGGTTTACAATTTCACTAATGACAGCCATATCAAATTCATCTGCCACACGTTTTAATATTTTTAACCCTTCTACTCCTAAACCTTGGAAGTCGTACGGGGAAGTTCTTGGCTTATAAGCTCCGCCTCGTAATAGTTTTAATCCCTTTTCCTTCATGGCTTTTGCCACAGTAGCGACTTGCTCATAGGATTCCACCGCACATGGACCGAAAACAAAATGCTGTTTGCCGTCCCCGATCAGTTCGCCCTTTACGTTTACAATGGTATTTTCTTTCTTCTTTTTCCTAGAAACTAATAATGCCTTCTCATGATCATCTTTTTGTAAGTTTAAGCTAGCTTTAAAAATCTCTTTAAAGATATGATCGATGGTTGAGTTTTCAAATGGGCCATCATTATGTTCCTTAATTTTATCAAGCATGATTCGCTCACGGACTGGATCGTAGCGGTAAACTCCTTGGCTTTCTTTTACACGCCCAATCTCTTGGACGAGTCGAGCTCTTTCATTGATTAACCTCAACAGTTCCAAGTTTAGTTCATCTACGCGGTCTCTTAATTGATCCAATTCACTTTTGCTCATCTTTTTCCCCGTCCTTCCATTTTAGTAAATGAGAATCTCGATTAAGTTAACTCTCTCACATACAAAATTTATAAAAATAAAAATATTTTATAATTAGGGACTATTATAACTGAAAACAAAATCTTCTTCAATAATTAAACGCTTTTAAGCACTAAAGTATTTTCCTGTTTATTAGGTTACTTTATTCGCATCTAAGCCATATTGTGTGTATTTTGCAAAAATTTTTCCTGTATGATTTATTATTGTTCACCATTAATAGCTTGTTCTAAAGACTTCTTCGTTATTTTCCAATGAGACGCATTCCATTCAGCTTTTCCAGATGAAAATAAAATTGCCTGAGGAGATTCATGTTTAATCGCAAATTTTTCTGCAATTTCATTTGATAATGGACGTGCCTCCTGTACAGCTAAATAATAAGCCGGGATGGATGGATTCTCCTTAGCAAATTTTTCATATTCATTATAGGCTTCTTGGCTAATTGGACATGTTAAACTGTGCTTTAGAAGATAAAATGTTTCTTCTTTTGTTAATACTTCCTCAAATTGTTCAATCGTATCAATTTTTTTAATCATAATATGAGCCCTCCCAAAAAAATAAATGGTGAAGTCATTTTATCACTTCACCTGTTTTTTTAACAAATAAACTGTTTTCTTTCTGTGGAACATTAGATCTTAACTTTATTCTCTTCCTCTTCGAAGGCTTTTTGGGTTTCAGCTAATTTCTTTCTAATTACTTCGCTGTCAATGGTTCCTTTAACTTTTTTCGATTTCTTTCCAGAACGTTCCTGCGGATGTTGAAGAGGGATATAAGCAATATCTGATCCTTCCAGAAATTCCTCCTCATTAGCTTGTTTTCCTTTAACCTTTTTGAATAAATCAGTGGACTGCTGAGCAATTCCTTGTGTAAGGGAAATGGTTTTTGATTTTACATTATCCCTTAATGGAGCTGCTTTTTCGATAATTGTATCTGCTTGTCCAGTTATACTTTTACGCATTTCCTTTCCTGATTTCGGTGCTAACAACAGTGCAGCTGCTGCTCCTACCACACCACCAATAATTGCTCCCAGTAAAAAACTGCTTGAAGTATCTTCTTTTCGGTTTTCACGAGCTTCCATTTCCCTTTTTGACATTTTCCTTCGCCTCCTATTAATGGGATCGAACCCTTTGTTTTTCTTTATAGACTGTTTGTTCATTTGCTGCTTGCTTTCTTTCCTTCCACTTATCCTTTAATTCAAAGAAAACATTTGTCCATTGAATAATTTGAGAAACTTTTTCCTTACTTTCTTTCACTTGTTCATCGATTGATTCAGTAATATTTTTTAAGGAACCGTTAAACTTTCGTACAGACGTGCCAACTTCTTTTACTGCGTCTACTACACTATTTAATTGTTCAGATTTCTGCTGGATATCATCAGCAAGTTCGTTTGTTTTCTTTAACAATATAGTAGTTTCCGTTGTCACTCCCTCCAGCTGTTTTTCCAGTCCCTTTAATGTATCTGAAACACTGTTAAGAGTTAACTTAAGTGATTTAAGAGTTGCTGATAAATAAATGACAAGCACAAAAAACGCGATCGCAATTAAGGCGATACTTAAATATAAAATGATTTCCATGACAAAACCTCCGTATTATCTATGTATAACCTAACCAGTCCGGATATAAACCTGCACAATATCTTATACTACTTCCATCTTAGTACCTTATTTTCCTGCTTCCTATTTCAAATTTTTTGCCTAAACAAAAAGGGATCGCATATTGGGATCCCTTTATATTACTCCACTAATTGTTTTTCATAGGATTCCTGAAATTTTTGAATATCTCCAGCTCCCATGAAAATAATCACACTATTTTTGTATTCTTTCAATACAGATGTATTATCCTCTGTAAGGATTTCTGCGTTTGGAATTTTTTCCTGTAGGTCGTGGATAGAAAGCTTTCCATGCTTTTCACGGGCTGAGCCAAAAATCTCACACAAATAAGTCTTATCCGCCTGACGCAAACTTTCAGCAAAATCTTCCAGAAAAGCTTGCGTGCGTGTGAAAGTATGCGGTTGGAATACAGCCACAATTTTACGATCAGGGTATTTTTGCTTGGCAGCATTAATCGTTGCCCTTATTTCCGTCGGATGATGGGCATAATCATCAATTAATATTTGGCCGTCCATTCTTTTTTCCGTAAATCTTCGTTTCACACCCTGGAATGTCTTTAATCGTTCTTTCACAATCTCCACATCAATATCTTCATAATGACATACACCGATAACAGCAAGTGCATTTAATACACTGTGATCGCCATAGGTCGGGATGAAAAATGTATCATAATACGTATTGCGAATAAATACATCAAAACTTGTTCCCTCTGTTGTTTTTACAACATTCGCTGCCTGATAATCATTTTCTTCCTCAAATCCATAGAAAAGAACTGGTACCTTAGCTTGAATTTTTTGAAGCATTTCATCATCACCATAAGCAAAGATACCTTTCTTCACCTGTACAGCGAGCTCTTGAAACGCAGAGAATACATCATCAATATTGGCAAAATAATCAGGATGATCAAAGTCAATGTTTGTCATAATTGCATAGTCAGGAAAATAGGAGAGAAAATGTCTTCGATATTCACAAGCTTCAAATACAAAATACTCAGCGCCCTCCTGCCCTTTTCCTGTACCGTCGCCAATGAGAAACGAAGTAGGCTTAGCACCCGCAATGACATGGGAAAGCAAGCCGGTCGTTGAAGTTTTCCCATGTGCACCTGTAACGGCAATACTTGTAAAATTTTGCATAAAATCGCCTAAAAAGCGATGATAACGTACAACAGGAAGACCAAGCCTCATCGCTTCTTGAATTTCCTCATGGGTATCAGGAAAAGCATTACCTGCAATAATAGTCATTCCTGGTTGAATATTTTCCTTTTGGAATGGGAGGATCTTAATCCCCGATTCTTCAAGGGCCGCCTGGGTAAAAAAGCGTTTTTCGACATCGGATCCTTGCACCTGAAATTTCATATCGTGTAACACTTGGGCAAGCGCACTCATCCCAGACCCCTTTATACCTACAAAATGGTAAATAGTCATAAAAGAACCTCCAACCAACGTCTTTCTGTAAAACAGTATATGACATCTGTCTGTATTTGCTCATCAGAAAAGTAGTGACGAACATCTTGTTTAATACAAAATCATATTTCAATATTATAGCACTTTTCATCTATAAAAACTATTTTTGTCTGATGACACTTTGATTTCAGTTATGTTATTCCATTATATTATTTTAACCATTGTGTTCATAGAATACTATAAATTATGAATGAACACCAGATTCGAGGAGCTGCTCTAAGTCCGCTTCTGTAATTAAAACTTCCCGTGGCTTGCTTCCATTAGCACTAGAAATAAACCCGTATTGTTCAAGCATATCCATCAATCTTGCCGCACGGTTATAACCAATTTTGAAGCGCCTTTGCAAGCTAGAAGTAGAAGCCCCACCCTGTTCGATAATGAATTCACAAACACTATAAAACAGCTCATCCTCTTCTTCTGTTATTTGAGCCTTTTTAATCAGTTCCTCTTGAACAAACAAATAGTCAGGTTCCTGTTCCCTTCTCACATGATCCACAACAGCATCGATTTCTTCATCCGTTACAAATGTTCCTTGAAGCCGGACTGGCTTGGAAGTACCATTTTCAAGAAAGAGCATATCCCCGCGGCCTAATAATTTCTCTGCTCCGCTTATATCTATGATCGTCCGAGAATCAACTTGCGAGGAAACAGAAAAGGCAATGCGTGTCGGAATATTTGCCTTAATTAAACCTGTAATGACATCCACAGATGGTCGTTGGGTTGCAATGATTAGATGAATGCCACAGGCTCTTGCCTTTTGAGCAATTCGGCAGATGGCCTCTTCCACATCAGCCGGTGACATCATCATTAAATCCGCTAATTCGTCAATGACAATCACAATATACGGAAGTTTATCAGAATAGCGCTTTTGCTCTATGGCCAGTTCATTATAACGATTAATTTCTCGTACCCCCGTATGGGCAAATAACTCATAGCGCCTTTCCATTTCTTCAACTGCCCATTTTAAAGCTGCCGTTGCTGCTTTCACATCCGTAATAACCGGGCTAACAAGATGAGGAATCCGGTTATATGGTGCAAGTTCGACCATTTTAGGGTCAATCAGCAACAATTTTAAATCATGAGGGGCAGCTTTAAATAACAAACTGACCAAAATAGAATTGATACATACACTTTTTCCTGAACCCGTTGCACCAGCAATAAGTCCGTGAGGCATTTTTTTCAAATCTGTAACAATCGGTTTCCCTTCAATATCAAGTCCAAGGACGGTTGTGAGCGGGGATGCTGATTGTTGAAATACATCACTAAGAATAAGTTCACTGATTCTTACCGGACGGGAATGTTGATTCGGTACCTCAATTCCGATCGTATGCTTCCCTGGTATTGGCGCCTCGATCCGAATATCTCTGGCCGCCAAACTCAACTTAATATCATCACTTAAATTGGTAATTTTATTTACTTTTACACCCGGTTCCGGCTGTACCTCAAACCTTGTAACCGATGGCCCCTGTGTTACATTAACCACCCTTGCACCAACATTAAAGTTTTGAAGAGTACGATTTAACATTTCCTCCTGTTGAAGCAACCACTGGGTATCTTTTACATTAGATACTGGAGGGTGCAATAAGTTCGGATTTGGGAACACATAATGGGACATTCCAATAGTGTCTTTCTCCAACTGTCCACTGCTTTCATTTATTTGCTCATGCCGTGGCTGAGCAAGTGACTCCTTTTTTTCATTGTCTTCATCAATGAAAGGGGGCTTAGTCTCGATGTATGGTTCTGCTTGTTTCTCCTCTTTACCCGGTAATAAAAGCTCCCTCTTCGATTCCTCCCGATTTCTTTTCTGTCGTGCCTCCCATTTCTCCCGATCTTGTTTTAACATGAGTACATTAAATGGTAGGCGTGAACGCTTTGGTTTTGGTTTAGGGGATTGTTCACTTGGTACAAACTCCCCATCAGCCCGGTTTACAGTGCCCTCTACCTGTTGTTTTCTCACAATGGCTGGCACCTCATCTACCAATTTTCGTTCTGTATGATCAGCTTCCTCCATAATTTGCTGTTCCATTTTTATTTCTTTCACTGGTTCATCCGTAACAATTGAAACGGAATCTATCTTTCTACTATGTGGTTGTTCCGTTACTTCCTGTACGATTTCAGAATCATTTGAGTTTGTTTCAGGATGATATGTATGTACTTGTACCACATCATTTGATTCTAATGGTAGGCTTGAACGCTTTGCTATTGGGTTAGGTGGTTGTTCACTTGATGCAACCTCCCCATCCCCCCAGTTTTCATTTCTTTCTGCCTGTTGTTTCCTCACGATGGCTGGAACCTCATCCACCAATTTTGGTTTTGTGTTATCAGCATGCTCTATAATTGATTGTTCCATTTTTACATTTTTCACTGATTCATCCGAAACATTTGAGGTAGAATCCATCTTTCTAATATTTGGTTGTTCCGTTTTTTCCTGTACGATTACAGAATCATTTGAGTTTATTTCAGGATGATATGTATATACTTGAACCACATCATTCGACTCTAAAGGTACTGTTTCTACAAGATCTGAAGGGGCATTTTCCTTCAGTTGTAATTGGTCTTGTTCCTCTTCCTTAAAAAAATGGGTTAACTCATGCTCTATCACAATTTCAGATTTTTTCGGTCGATTAAATCCAAAGATGGGGGATGGAATTTCTGTTGGATGAAATGGACCGCTTTTTTTAGGAGTCTTTACCTTTAAAGTTTTTGGAACGGTTTTTTCCTTAGCTTTGACTTCTGTCGACTCCATTTTGTCTTGTTCCACATTGCTTTCCCGTCTTTTTCTTGAGACTCTTTTTACTTGATTGGATTTTTCGGATAAAGGTCGGTATTCCGATTTTGGATATTGATAGGAAATCCTAGCTTCGACATCTTTTGTACTTTCTCTTTGATAACTTGGGTAATCAATCTCCTTATAATCATCTTCGTAAGTAAAATCTTCATCTTTCTTGAATTTTTGAAAAAAGGTTTGGAACCAACTCAAAATAATCACTCTTTCTACACTCTTCTATCATTCTATTTTATCAGTATTTCTTAGTTTTTCGACATGATTCTAAGGAATCATTAAAGGGTTAGCGCTCTACTTCATAGTGGTTGGCTAGATTCTCTCCGACTGGAATAAATGAAATACGAATTGCTGGAAGCAATTCGATGTTGACTGATCCGTGGCGAGGAGACGGTGACAACGCCACTAGAAATATTACGCTCAACAGTTCTCAAGGTTAAAAAAATACTTCCTAATCTTACAAAAAAAGACCACTAATGAAAAGTGATCTTCTCCTGTATCCCCATTATTTATTTTTTCCTAAAATAAAAATAGGTTCTAATTCCCCATTTTCATATAAAAAGGATAAAGCGGTAATTGGAACTCTGCCGCTAGCAAAAAAGCTCATTGCCATTTGCGCCATTACATCATAGCCTCTGTTATTGCGGACATCTGCTATGATTAATACATCTTGATGGGGAACGGCAACTACCATTGTTCCAGAAATCTTCTTCTCCATTTCATTGAGAAAGCCCTTATTTAGAATTCGGCTAGCGTCATAACCATCATTTGTATTAAGAAAATAAAAGATATTTCCGGCAACATGATCTTCTTTGACCGTTGTCGAAAGCGACCTGACATTAAATAACGCAATTTCCCTAATCCTTTCAGGTTTCCATCCTTCTTTTTCTATTATTTTCTTATCAATAAGCCGATATGTTGTTCCCATATCATAGGCATAGTATATTTTTGTTTCAGCTGTATGATCATCAATTAAAAATGGAACCCCTTCCTCTGCTTCTTTTGGGAATGAAGAGGAACGGATGACCGGAAATATTTTTTTCTCATGATCAGTCAGCTGGACATTGTCTTCCATGGCCCGCAACCCTTCATCAACATAATATACAATTTCATCTATGGCCTTTTCTTTTTCATTATGCCATTTGGAAACAACTCCGCCGATGGAGATGGTAATTCCCTTTCCAGTCAATTTGCTTTCAATCCGAAGCTGGTCTTTTTTTCGATCATAGGTGAGAACTCGGTCTTCTCTTGTAAGACGGGACTTTAGTTCCCGCACCATTTTATTACTATCCATTTTCATGATTATCCCTCCGTGAATATGGAGTTTCGTTCTATTCTACATGAAAATACCTCCACTTCAAAAGGTGTGGAGGTATTCCTATTATTTTAGCCCAGAAATAAATGCTTCAATTTCTTCTTGTGTTTTACGGTCTTTGCTAACAAAGCGCCCCTTCTCTTTGCCATTTTCAAAAGCGATGAAGCTTGGGATGCCAAAAACATCAAGTTGCTGACATAAATCAATAAATTGATCGCGATCAACATGAATAAATGTATACTCACTAAATTTTTCCTCAATTTCTGGAAGTACCGGTTCAATTACCCGACAGTCCGGGCACCAGTTGGCTGAGAACATAAAAATTGTTTTACCATTATCTCGTAATTGTTCAAATTGTTCCATCGATTCAAGATGCTTCAATTTAAATCCCTCCAATTATTCATTTATTTTAACGAAATTAACGATTTGCGTCATCACTTTTGCTTCTGTCCTAAACAGATGTTTTATTTATGTTTATCTGAATGTTGTTTGTATAAATATTGTCCGACTAAAAGGTTCGTCACATGGGTAAACATGTTTCGGCGGTTAATCATACCATTTGTAAAAATACCAATGGCACCTTCTTTTGTTCTAACATTTTTCTTATTTGCATAGTCATCCATGATCGGCCCAAGTTCTTCGCCTGCTTTTAGCCTTTCCGCCACTTCCTCTGGGAGTAGTAAACGGGCACCTCCTGCGATAATCGGTTGAATACCTTTCGCAGCAAGAGCTCCCCAATTGCAAAGGAATAACCCTTGGCTTGTCTGGTGTACCCCTCCTTCAAGGCCAATGCCAATATCACCATTTCCTTGCTGTAATGCACGGGTAGCCCGATTAATGGCCCCTTGAATGGTTTCTTCATCCGAAAATGGTTGTTTACTTACTCCAGATGGGACATCAATAGAAATAAATTCTATATCATTGCTCTGAAAGCTATTTTTTACTGCATCAATTTTTGCAGGATTTTTTGAACCAATGATAATTTTCATGATGTATCTCCTAAATACGTTATTTGTGCATGTTTTGTTGTTCTTTCTCTCAATGTACCTCTTACAAGCTTTTATATACGAAAAGAGGCATAATCACCACATGCCTCCTAAATAATTCAGCTGTTTGCTTTAATGGTTTCAACCGTTGATTTGTCACAAGCTTTTACTAGTTTAATCAACAATTCTTTAGCTGCTGCATAGTCATCTACGTGAATGATTGAAGCATGAGTATGGATATAACGAGAACAAATACCTATGACGGCACTTGGAACACCCTCGTTCGCTATATGAACACGCCCAGCATCTGTTCCACCTTGGGAAACGAAATACTGATAAGGAATACCATGTGTTTCAGCCATATCAAGGACGAACTCCCGCATACCTCTATGCGTAACCATTGACCTATCAAGAATTCTTAGCAGTGCCCCTTTTCCTAAGTGTCCAAACTCCAACTTTTCTCCCGTCATATCATTAGCAGGACTGGCATCAAGGGCAAAAAAGATATCCGGTTGGATTAGATTCGCTGCTGTCTGTGCGCCACGCAAACCAACTTCTTCTTGGACGGTGGCACCGGAATATAGGATATTTGGTAAGGTTTCGTCCTTTAACTCTTGAAGTAATTCAATGGCTAATCCACAGCCATAGCGATTATCCCACGCCTTAGCTAAAATTTTCTTTTCATTTGCCATCGGTGTAAATGGACAAATTGGCAAAATTGCCTGACCAGGCTTAATTCCCATTCTTTCTGCATCCGCTCGGTCATCTGCGCCAATATCAATGAGCATATTTTTGATTTCCATCGGCTTATTTTTCTTCTTTTCATCTAATAGATGCGGTGGAATGGATCCTACTACACCAATAACCGGACCGTTATTCGTTATTACTTGAACACGTTGAGCGAGCAATACCTGACTCCACCATCCGCCAAGTGGCTGAAAACGAAGCATACCATTATCGGTAATGGCCGTAACCATAAATCCGACTTCATCCATATGACCGGCTACCATAACTGTTGGACCATCTGGATTCCCTTTTTTCACACCAAAAATGCTACCCAATCGATCTTGAACAATATCGTCCGCATAAAGAGACAACTGTTCCCTCATAAATTTACGGACTTGATGTTCATTGCCAGGTGCACCAGGTAACTCTGTCAATGTTTGAAAAAGCTTTAATGTTTGTTCGTTCATCGTTTACTCCTTTATTATTTTCGCAATTTTATGTATAACTTTATTTTACAGAAACTTATTGCCGGTTACCATTATTTCGTTTAACTATATGTAATATTACCTATTTAGAAAGAAATAAGATATACTATAAGAGAATTTGTTATTGTCATTTTTTTCAAAGGGGGTTCGTGAGATGAACTGGAAATCGTTTTTTATTGGCCTGACAGTCGGAATTGCTGGTGGATTTGCTGCTAAAGAGCTTATTTCTCAAAATACAAAGATCTCACCTGAGAAAGTATTGAAGCATGTAAAAGAGCAATTTAAACAAAATGGACCAATTAGTGGTTCTTGGATACATATGAAGACAGAACCATATGAAAGACACGATGTGCAGTATCATGTATATAAAGGCGGAATTTCAAAAAATATCAATGGAAAGACGGAACAATTTGAATTTATTGCAGACGCCTTAACAGGAACCCTGTTAGATATTAAACGCCTTTCGGAAGTATCATAATAAGCCGAATCAATTTTATTTTGATCCGGCTTTGATTTCTTATTTCTGTCTTTTAAGACTCTCTATAATTTCTTTCCCATCTTGCCCCCATTTAACCGCACGATAAAAAGCATCATGATAAAACGTAAACCAAGCGTTTCTTTCTAATGCATAGGGAAGCCATTTTTGCTTGGCGCGTATTGAGTCCATCGGATAATCATCATAAGCCATTACCCAAAGGACATTTTGGTGGGCATGTGTCCCCATAAGATCACCAAAGTGAATAGCCATTTCTCCCCCATCTTCAATAATAATAATCGAATGACCATTACTATGACCGCCGGTATGAATCATTTGAATCGGGCCTAAAGACCATGATTGTTCAAACGGTGTTACCTGTGATTCAATAGCTTCCCAATTTTCTCTAAAGTATGTAGCTTTGGAGCGGATATTCGGATTTCTCATTTCCTCCCATTCAATGCTGGATGTAACGATTATCGCATTCGGGAAAGTAGATTGAAAAGTTCCATTAACAATCTTTGTTAATCCACCTGCATGATCATTATGCATGTGAGTCATAAGGACATAGTCGATATCATTTGTTGTTAAACCTAATTCCTGTAATGAGCCCTCAATATTTGATTCTGCGGTTACACCAAAATTTCGCAACTGTTTTTCAGTTAACTTTCCTTTACCAAGTCCAGCTTCAATTAAAATGTTTTTATTTCCGATTTGGACAAGTATGGGATCTGTCGGTAATTCAATTTGATTTTTTTCATTTGCAGGATACTTTTTAGACCATAATGCTTTTGGAACCACTCCAAACATGGCTCCACCATCCAAATTCGTTACCCCTCCTGATAACCAAGTAAGTGTCACATTGCCAACCTTTAATGTTTCCATACTTCAACCTCCCATCCTTTTCTTTAGTTTACCATTGACAGATATTTCTGGAAAACAAAAAGAAGTTCCCCAAAAAGTATAACTTTTTAAGAACACTCCCCATTTGTATATTCGGTTCTCCGTCAAATGTTGGGGTGGTAAAGAAATCAGGCCACCCCTATCCTATATGTAGACCCATTCCTTTATACTGATGTCTCAATAAGATTCTTGCTCGAAATCTCTTGAAGTTTTTATATCCAT
>NZ_JAAFZF010000034.1:0-34428 GCF_010614825.1 Neobacillus sedimentimangrovi | reverse complement strand
TGAATGGAAAGCTTATGAATGGGGGAACAGTCGTAAAGGTTATTGGCGAATCTCAAAAAGTCCCATATTACACAGAACCCTTGGAAACTCCTATTGGAGTAACCAAGGGCTTAAAAGTCTACAGAAACGTTATGAATTCTTGCGTCATTTATCTTGATTGAACCGCCGTATACGGAACCGTACGTACGGTGGTGTGAGAGGACGGGGGTTAATCACCCCCTCCTACTCGATTTTTTTTTAAAAGATTTGAAGGAATTTGTAAACATTCGTCGAATTATGGTTGTGAGAATTGCAATTCGACTTTTTCCAAATCCTCTTGGAATTTGTCATGTGTCGCCTGAAACACATGTTCAAACATGTTTCCTAATTCTTTTTCCATTACCTTAATCCCTTCACCAGTGATTCCACCTTTTACACTCACTTTTTCTTGTAGTGATGGCAAGGTGTAATGTCCTTGTTTCAATAATTCCCCCATTCCAACAAGCATATGACTCGCTAGATTGGTTGCTGTTTTTTCATCAATTTCAGTCTCATTTACAGCAGCCTTAATAAAAGACTGAATCAAATAACTGAAAAAAGCTGGTCCGCAGCTAACTATATCAGAAGCAACTCTTGTTAATTTATCGTCAATGTATATTGGAACAGAAACCTTCGACATGATTTTCTCCATTTCTACTTTCCAATAATCACTGCAATTTTCCCCCAGCGTAAATAATGACACCCCTGCTAGTGCCCGATTTGTAATACTTGGAATAATTCTCATAACTGAACAAGGTACTTTTTGTTCGATTTGGCTTGTGCTGATTGGGCTAGTAATAGAAATAAGACATTTTTCTTTTGTTAAAAACGGATTAATCCTATCAATCACTTTAAAAACATCTAATGGTTTTACACAAATAAAAATGACATCTGATACGGCTGCTACTTCAATATCGTTAGCACCAATTTTTATATCTTTATATATATCTTTAAGCAGCAAGGCTTTTGCAATTGTTCTGTTAGTAATCATTATAGAGGAAGGGGAAATGGCTTTTCCTTCAATGAAAGCTTCAATAAGGATTCTCCCCATATTTCCCGTACCGATAATACCAACATTCATTGATTACAACCCTCCTTCACTTCCCAGTTTCTCTTATAACCTTATGAACACGTTTTGTAAAATATACCTTAAGAAAGGATGAATACAAATTGAAAGACTGGTTGATGGGAAAGAAATATTATGTAGTCGCAGTGGTGTTTATTGTATTGTTTGGCGTATATTATTTCACCAACAATTTCTTAGAGACACCATTGCCTGAACCATCACAATTACCTGAGAAGAAATTTCAAAATGAAGAGACTGAAGAATCAACAACAGAACTTGCAAAGGCATCAGACCATACTGAAGTCATGATGGTGGATGTGAAAGGGCAAGTAAAACTTCCAGGTGTTTATCAAGCAAATGAAGGAGAGCGGGTAGTTGATATTATTAGCAGGGCTGGAGGTTTAACAGAACTTGCAGATGAAACTAAAGTAAATTTAGCGGAGCATGTACAAGATGCGATGGTAATCTATATTCCTGCGAAGGGGGAAGAAGACTTCGTGACACCTGGTTCAAAAGTTGGAAGAGTACATGCTTCAGGTGGATTAGGAAGTAATGAAGGGAAGATTAATATTAATACTGCAGATGAAAGTGAACTACAAAAAATCCCAGGGATAGGGCCGTCAAAGGCAGCAGCTATTATGGAATATCGGGAAACAAACGGTCCATTTCAGTCAGCAGAAGATTTAAAAAATATAAGTGGAATCGGGGAAAAAACCTTCGAAAAATTGAAAGATGCTGTTACCGTACGTTAATTCTTACGTTGACCAGATCGCAGAGGCTATATAAACTAGAAATTAAGTAGTTAATAGGGAGTGAGAGTGAAGTGAAACGGATTTCATGGGATCAATATTTTATGGCACAAAGTCATTTGCTCGCCCTTCGAAGCACTTGTACTAGGTTGGCCGTTGGGGCGACCATTGTTAGGGATAAACGGATAATTGCTGGGGGATATAACGGCTCCATTGCTGGCGGAGATCATTGTATTGATAAAGGATGTTATGTCATTGACAATCATTGCGTTCGTACCATACATGCTGAAATGAACGCATTATTGCAATGTGCAAAATTTGGGGTTCCAACGGCTGGTGCGGAAATATATGTTACTCATTTTCCTTGTCTGCAATGTTGTAAAGCCATAATCCAAGCAGGGATTAAAACCGTATATTATGCTGAGGATTATAAAAATCATCCGTATGCTATCGAGTTATTCGAGCAAGCAGGAGTCAATGTTGAGAAAGTAGAGTTAACAGAACCGGTTATTGATTTTAGAAAGATCAATGCATAATTCCTGAACTTAGACGCCGAAATGTTTTCGGCGTCCCTTTTTAAAATTTTACGAAAAAATACTAAATGGAGAAGAAAATCATGTCTGGAAGATACCTTTATTTTGCCATTTCTGCATTTTTGGGTTTGTTATGTGTACTGATTTCATTTCTTCCTTTTTTGTTCCTATTCTTCTTTTATCTTTTCCTTTTACATAAATATAAAAGATTCACCCATAAACATCTCATGATCATTATTGTTTTTGCGTTTATATTTATGATGATAGGTAAGCATGAAGCTGCTGAGAATAAATCAAAACTCCCTGAATCAACCTCATCTTTTCTCCTTCAATATATCGAAGACCCAAAAATTGATGGTGACTTATTACAAATTCAAACAAAAGAAAAAAGATATAATGAAAAACTTATCCTCCGCTACTCCATTAAATCAGAGAAAGAAAAAGAGTATTTTCAAAACCAAACATTTTATGGAGTCATTTGTCAAGTGTCAGGCACCATGAGTAAACCGAAAATTTCCAAAAATCCAAATGGGTTTAATTATAGAAGATATTTGGAATCAAAGCAAATATTTTGGATCGTAGAGGCTGATCAAAATCCACTTCTATTTTGTAAGAGAGAAAGCAAATCTCTCTTGACATCTATTAAGCAGCTTCGATTTTCCGGCATCCGCTATTTGGAAAAGAATTTTTCAATTGAAATTGCTTCATTATCAGCTGCATTAATTTTTGGTGATCGTGAACTGTTTTATCCGGATGTCCTTGAGGATTATCAAAAAACAGGGATTGTTCATTTATTGGCCATATCTGGACTGCATGTATCCTTGTTAATAGGAATGGTTTATTACCTGGGGATTCGAGCAGGTTTAACTAGGCAGTTTATGATTAATTGTCTTCTTCTCATTCTCCCAATTTACGTCCTCCTTACAGGAGCAACCCCTTCAGTAATTCGCGCTGCACACATGATATTCCTTGTTTTATTTGTTAAAAAGTGGGATAAGCATCTTCATTTGGTACCTATCGATGCGATTAGCCTAACATTTATCATATATGTTTTCATTCAACCGATGATCATATTCGACATTGGTTTCCAGCTCTCCTTTTCTGTAAGTTTTGCCATTATTTTATCGGCACAGCAAGTTCTCAATGAACATCAGAACAGCTGGATGAAGTTGTTAGCTACTTCAATTGTGGCACAATTGGCAGCTATGCCATTTTTATTGTACCATTTCTTCGAATTATCACTGATTGGGGTATTTGCTAATATCGTATACATACCGTTATTTTCCTTTGTTTATCTTCCTGCCGTGTATTTTTTATTTTTCTTCCAACTGATGTTCGATAAGACGCCATCCATTTTGACTTATTTGATGAATAAGATCATTACCATTTTTAATAAAGTAATTTCCTGGATCGGAGATCTTCATTTTGCAGCGTTTGTTCCAGGAAAGCCTAATTTATTTTTCCTTCTTTTTTATGTTTTGACTATTTGTTTAATTTTTTACATTTGGGAAACGAAGAAAGGTCCAAACTGGAAAAAGAAAGTTCTCGGATTGTTAATTATCCTTTTTACGATCCAGCCTACATGGAATTGGTTACGTCCCTTTGGAGAAATAACGATGATTGATGTCGGACAAGGAGATAGTATTCTCATTCACCTGCCTTTTCGAAATGGAACTTATCTTATTGATACGGGTGGGACAGTAAATTTTAACGAAGACAAGTGGAGGCAACGTTCAAAGCCTTTTGAAGTTGGGAGGGATGTAGTTGTTCCATTTTTAAAAGGAAAAGGAATAACAACGATTGATAAACTAATTTTAACCCATGGTGATATGGACCATGTTGGAGGAGCTGTATCAATTATTAATGAGTTGAAGGTTAAAGAGATCCTGCTTCCATCTGTTGCTGATCCTTCTGATGCGGAACATCGAATAATGAAATTGGCAAATAAAAAGAAAATTCCAGTTAGGAAAGTGTATGAAGGGAACTCTTGGAGGAATAAATATGGTCAATTTTATATCCTTGCTCCAGAAAAAAACTTTGTTGGCGAAAGAAATGGTGGTTCTATCGCAATTTTTGCCATTATTGGCGGATTAACTTGGTACTTTGGAGGGGATTTAGATATAGAAGGAGAGCAGAAAATAATTAAGAATTATCCGAATTTGAATATCGATGTTATAAAGGTTGGACACCATGGAAGTAAAACTTCGAGCAGTAAAGAATTCTTGCAGAAGACTACACCTCAGATAGCTCTAATCTCTGTGGGTGAGAATAACCGTTTTGGACATCCTCATCAAGAGGTTTTAAATCGACTTAATGAAAAGAAAATCACTATTTACCGAACTGATATGCATGGTGCTGTTACGTATCGTTTTTTCCGGGGAAAAGGAACGTTTTTACCCTATTTGCCATAGTATGGCAGTATCAAAGGAAAAAGAGACTGCAGAGATTAGCAGCCTCTTAATAACACTTATGTAGCCTATTTTACGAACCAACGACTTTAATGACTGTAGCTATGATAAACATGGTAGCAAAAAAACCAAAAGAAACAATAAATCCTACCGCAGAATCAATTGCGTCATTCCGCTTGCTCTGGACATTTTTCTCAAATTCGTTCACAGTCTACCCCTCCTATTTCAACATATAGTATAAGCTATTTGCTTAAAAAAATCTAGCCTACCTCTCATAATGCTTTTCCTGTGTTGACAAGAGTTGTCAAAATAGTTCGACTTAGAAAGGGCTACAATAAGCTTAACTAAATAAACTCCGTCTGAAATATCAATTCCTAGGGTTGGTATTGCAGGCGTTCATCATAGATCAGGGAATTGGCATCAGGAGAGTTGTCAATTCCCTATAATATGTGCTTTTCTTAAACAAGTCTTTGTTCGTACTTGTCAAATAGTCCAAGCTTCATTACGATAGTATAGAATGAAATGAAGGGGGCGCTTGGACAAAATGGTTTTAGAAAGCTGGCGGAAAATAAAACAAAATCACATTGCTCCTATTTACTTATTATATGGAACAGAAGCATATTTAATTAATGAAACGAAGCAAATATTATTGAACCAAATTTTAAATGAAGAAGAAAAAGAATTTAATTTGGCTGTGTATGATCTGGAAGAAACTCCAGTTGAAGCAGTGGTAGAGGATGCAGAAACATACCCGTTTTTAGGCGAGAGAAAAGTTATTATTTTACATAATCCTGTTTTTTTAACTGCTGAAAAATCAAAGGAAAAAGTAGAGCATAATTTGTCCAGGCTAGAAGCATATATTAAGGAGCCTGCACCCTATTCCGTTATGGTCCTATCTGCTCCATATGAAAAACTCGATGAACGGAAGAAAATTACGAAAGAATTGAAAAGAAATGCCGAGATAATTGAAGCAAAAAAGCTAAATGAAAAAGAATTAAAGAGTTTTATTCATAATCGGGTTAAGATCAATGGAATGGAGATAGATGAGGCGGCTATTGAACATTTAATGGCACTGGTTGGAACGAATTTATTTATGATTTCCAGTGAAATAGAAAAATTAACCTTGTATGCGGCTGAATCGGGACGAATTGATATAAATCTTGTTGACAAGCTTGTTGCTAGGTCATTGGAGCAAAATATTTTTACACTCATTGATAAAGTGGTAAATCGAAAATTAGATGAGGCACTTAGAATTTTTTATGATTTATTAAAGCAGAATGAAGAACCGATTAAAATATTGGCATTGCTTGCCGGTCAATTTCGATTAATTTATCAGGTGAAGGATCTATCGAGACGGGGCTACGGACAGCAGCAAATTGCCGGTATTTTAAAGACCCATCCATTTCGTGTCAAGTTGGCGCTTGGCCAAGCTTCTAAATTTACTGATGAGGAGTTATCTTCTTTAATCAATCAATTAGCCGAGGCAGATTTTCAAATGAAATCCGGTAGCATGAATAAATCGCTGTTAATCGAAATGTTATTGTTTAAATTAAAAAAATAAAAAACGATTCCTAACAGGAATCGTTTTTTATTATAGTGCATTAATTTTCTTCATTAGGCGAGCTTTTTTACGAGCAGCAGCATTTTTATGGATAAGACCCTTTGCAGCAGCCTTGTCTAATTTGCTTGCAGCAACAACTAAAGCTTCCTTCGCAGCAGCAGCATCGTTAAGAGTAACAGCAGCTTCTACTTTTTTAACTGCAGTACGCATAGCTGATTTTGCCATTGTATTTTGAGCATTACGAGATTCGCTAGTTTTTACACGCTTAATCGCAGATTTAATGTTAGGCATTACTTTCACCTCCTGTAAAGAATCGAGACTATGTGAACTCGACTTAACATTCATAAACATTTATTCGCAACAAATGATATTTTATCAAACAGGTACCTAGATTGCAATACACAATTCTAAGAAAAGGGGAAGGTTATTGGGATTTTGACTTGATTCACTTTGTTTAATTATCCATTGAATGATTTATCGGAACAGGGGAAAAAATAGGAAATAGTTTCTATTATTCATGGGAGTGATTGTTAATGAATGAACCGATTGATTTAAGTAAATATACTGTTCGTACCGATTTGGCTATTGAAGCTCGGGAGATGGTTTTAGCCCAGCAATCAGTAGAACAAGAAGAAAACTTATCCCAAATTGAAGGTGTCATAATAAAGGAAAAAGAAGTAGATGATATAAAAATTTCATTAGTAGAAGTGACAGAGCAAGGAGCTAAGCAAATTGGTAAAAAAGCAGGGCGGTATTTGACATTAGAGGTACAAGGAATACGCCAACAAAATAGTGAAGTCCAGCAGAAAGTGGAAGAAATATTTGCAAGAGAATTTGCTCACTTTCTAGAAGGGTCAGGAATCAAAAAGACAGATTCTTGTTTAGTAGTCGGACTTGGAAACTGGAATGTTACCCCAGATGCAATTGGGCCAATGGTTTGTGAAAACCTACTTGTTACCCGTCACCTGTTTCAACTCCAGCCAGAAAGTGTGGAAGAAGGTTATCGCTCTGTCAGTGCACTTGCCCCAGGTGTTATGGGCCTCACAGGCATTGAAACAAGTGACATTATTTTTGGGGTCGTTGAAAAAACAAAACCAGATTTCGTTATTGCTATCGATGCATTGGCATCACGTTCAATAGAAAGAGTAAATTCAACTATTCAAATTTCCGATACAGGAATACATCCCGGATCTGGAGTGGGTAACAAGAGAAAGGAATTAAGTAAAGAAACATTGGGAGTGCCTGTGATCGCCTTAGGTGTTCCTACTGTGGTAGATGCCGTTTCAATTACAAGCGATACGATTGATTTTATTTTGAAACACTTCGGAAAAGAAATGAGAGAAGGTGATCGTCCATCCAGGGCATTGGCACCAGCAGGTATGACTTTTGGAGAACGTAGAAAACTGACGGAGGAGGACCTGCCGGAAGAGAAACATCGGAAGACCTTTCTTGGAATCGTTGGGACGCTTCCGGAGGATGAAAAACGAAAGTTAATTCATGAGGTTTTGTCTCCGCTTGGCCATAATTTAATGGTAACCCCAAAGGAAGTCGACGTTTTTATTGAGGATATGGCAAACTTAATTGCAAATGGATTAAATGCTTCTCTCCATCATAGTGTCAATCAAGAGAATGCGGGATTTATTACAAGGTAATAACGATGAAGTTGGGATACAAGTTTTTTAGTTAAGGAAAACCCGAACTATTTTAAAACTCTATGTTAGTTTTAATTAGTTCGGGTTTTTAATTGAATTTCATAATTGTATTGTGTATTAATCTTAATTTTTATGTTTGCTTTATCTCTTATTAAAGGTTCTACCATTTCTAGTAACGTCATAAGATTTACTAGAATCGTATTTGCGAGGTGGAACTATGAAATCTAAAATATCAGGAACATTTATCCTGATACAAGGGACAAGTTTATTAAAATTAGTGGCAACTATTTTATTGTTTATGCTTTTTATATTTTCAATAAGTGGAATTTTGACGTCGTTAAAACCCCAATACAGACTGTCATCCGCCTCCGTTAATCATGTGTCGATGAATGTAAACGGGGATCTTCTATACCAATTAATGGGCTGGGAAAACCATCATTTTTTAACAGTAAAACGTGATGTTAATGTTCCAACCTTGACGAATGTGGTATTTAAACTGTCTAGCAATATTAATTTAGATGACCCACGTAGTCTTCTAGGGAGAGAACTTCCTGGGTTTTATCAATTTGACGGAAAAATTCTAGTTGCGGGTGAAGGAACCAACTATACAAACATGCCTATTGAATCTTCTCCTCCGAATGAAATAATGAAAGCAGAACAGGAAGCTGCATTACAAAATCTTGAAGGAATTGATAAATCACCAGATGAAAACCCCTCCAGTACGCCTGGACAGACAACTGGTGACAGGAAAGTGGTGTATGTATATTTCTCACATAATCGGGAATCCTTCTTACCATATCTGAAAGGTGTGACTGACCCTAATTTAGCAAATCATTCCCAAATTAACGTCACAAAAATTGGCGATCAATTAAAAAGTAGTTTGGAGGACCGTGGCATTGGAACATTTGTTGATAAAACAGATATTCAAGGTAACTTAAACAAAAAGGGCTTGAAATATACAAAATCATATCAGGAGTCTCGTGCAGTAGTTCAGGCTGCAATGGCCTCAAACCGTGACTTAACATATTTTTTCGATATTCATAGAGATTCAAGGAGGAAAAAGGATACTACTATATCAATCAATGGTCAATCCTATGCAAGGCTCGCTTTTGTCATTGGTGGTAAAAATCCGAATTATGAAAAAAACGCTAAACTTGCATCCAAACTACATGATCTATTACAGAAAAAATATAAGGGCTTAAGCCGTGGAGTTATAGTAAAAAGTAATAATGGAAATGCTGTATATAATCAGAATCTTTCTGAAAATGCGATCTTAATTGAGTTCGGTGGTGTTGATAATACTTTTGATGAGTTGAATCGGTCGGCAGACGCTCTTGCAGATGTGTTTAGTGAATACTTCTGGCAGGCAGAGAACGTCAATCAAAATGTTGAACAATCAACAGATAAGCAATAGGAATAAGGGTGAGCTTTATGAAAATGTTCATGCTAAAAAGTTTCATCATAACAGGACTTATGTTTATCGCCGTATTTACGGGAATGGAGCTAGCAAATAACGGAATTCATAAAATGAAGGGTTATGATGATCCGAATTTCCAAAATGCTGTTTCTATTAATGAAGGAGATGCTACTATTTTAGGAAATAAGATCTCCAGCCATGATTTAGAAGCAAAAAAGAAAAAACTTGAGGAAATAAGTACTTATAATTTCTTTTCTAATATGGGAAAGAAATTATCAGATAGTTTGACTAATGCTTCAGAAAAACTAATTAAGAAGATTGCTGATTAATGGGGGCGGTGCCTAAAAGGTACCGCTCTTTTAGCTAGAATTGTTCGGCAAGCAACATATATCTTAATATTTTATAACGACTGGAAAAGGAAATAATCATTTTTCTCGTTGAAATATATTTATCTGTTGGACAGAACAAGGCGCTTTTACTTTTATAATTGAATATTGAAAGTGGGGCTGATATAATCGTAAAATAGTGAACGTGTGCGAGTTAATGTAGGAGTGAAAGACATGAACAGAGAAGAGAGATTGAAAAGACAATCGAAGATAAGAAACTTTTCGATTATTGCCCATATTGACCACGGAAAATCAACATTGGCAGATCGAATTTTAGAAAAAACAAATGCATTATCATCCCGTGAAATGAAGGATCAGCTGTTAGATTCCATGGACCTTGAGCGTGAACGCGGGATTACCATCAAATTAAATGCTGTTCAATTAAAATATAAAGCGAAAGATGGAGAAGAATATATCTTTCATTTAATCGATACACCGGGACACGTTGATTTTACATATGAAGTTTCCCGAAGCCTTGCTGCTTGTGAAGGCGCCATTTTAGTCGTAGATGCAGCGCAAGGAATTGAAGCACAGACATTGGCAAATGTATATTTGGCTCTTGATAATGATCTTGAAATTTTGCCAGTTATTAATAAAATCGATTTGCCAAGTGCTGACCCTGAACGGGTTCGCAATGAAATTGAGGAGGTAATCGGTTTAGATGCATCTGAAGCTGTTTTAGCTTCGGCAAAAGCCGGGATTGGGATTGAAGAGATTCTTGAGCAGATTGTAGAAAAAGTTCCGGCTCCAACTGGTGATCCCGATGCACCATTAAAAGCATTGATTTTCGATTCTCTATATGATGCTTATCGAGGAGTAGTAGCTTATATTCGTGTTGTAGAAGGTACTGTTAAGGTTGGCGATAAAATTAAAATGATGGCAACCGGTGCTGAGTTTGAGGTTACAGAAGTTGGAGTATTTACACCGAAAGCGGAAATGCGTGAAGAGTTATCAGTTGGTGATGTTGGATTCCTGACTGCGTCAATCAAAAATGTTAGTGATACTCGTGTCGGCGATACGATTACAAATGCCAAAAATGGGGCAGCTGAGCCACTCCCAGGATATCGAAAATTAAATCCAATGGTATATTGTGGCTTATATCCAATTGATACAGCAAAATTTAATGATCTCCGTGAAGCACTTGAAAAATTGCAATTAAATGATTCCGCCTTGCAATTTGAGCCGGAAACCTCACAGGCTCTTGGATTTGGTTTCCGTTGCGGATTCTTGGGACTACTTCACATGGAAATCATTCAAGAACGTATTGAGCGTGAATTTAAAATTGATTTGATAACAACTGCGCCAAGCGTTATTTACCATGTTCACTTGACAGATGGAACACTTGTCAATGTAGATAATCCTTCAAATATGCCTGATCCGCAAAAAATTGACCACGTTGAAGAACCTTATGTTAAGGCAACAATGATGTCACCAAATGACTATGTTGGTGCTATCATGGAACTTTGCCAGCAAAAACGCGGAAATTTTGTTGACATGCAATATTTGGATGAAAATCGCGTAAGCATTGTTTATGAAATTCCTTTAGCGGAAATTGTATATGATTTCTTTGATCAATTGAAGTCAAACACTAGAGGCTATGCCTCATTTGATTATGAATTAATTGGTTATAAGCCATCCAAACTAGTGAAAATGGATATATTATTAAATGGAGAAAAGGTTGATGCATTAAGCTTCATCGTTCATAAAGATTTCGCTTATGAACGTGGAAAAGTCATTGTTGAGAAGCTAAAAGAACTAATCCCTAGACAACAATTTGAAGTTCCAGTTCAGGCAGCAATTGGACAAAAAATTGTAGCACGTTCAACCATTAAAGCGATGCGGAAAAACGTATTAGCTAAATGTTATGGTGGAGATATCTCCCGGAAACGAAAACTATTGGAGAAGCAAAAAGAAGGTAAAAAACGGATGAAACAGGTTGGGTCTGTTGAAGTTCCGCAAGAAGCCTTCATGGCAGTTTTAAAAATGGATGATTCCAATAGTAAACAATAACAAACAAGGAGGGTAGGACAAGCCTTTTGTCAGGCGATTCCTGCCTCTTTTTGTTTCGTAGAATTGAGGTTGAAAAATTGATAAAAGCGGCATATATCCATATCCCTTTTTGCGAACATATTTGTCATTATTGTGACTTTAATAAAGTATTTTTAAAAGGTCAGCCTGTAGATGAGTATCTAAATGCCTTAGATCTTGAAATAAAGATGACTCTTCAAGAATTTCCAACAAATGAGCTAGACACGATTTTTGTCGGTGGAGGAACTCCTACTTCCTTAAATGAGAAGCAGTTATACGTACTTTGTGAAAGTATAAATAATAACCTTCCAAAAAGCTCAAATATAGAGTTTACATTTGAAGCAAATCCGGGTGAATTATCAAAAGATAAATTACAAATATTAAAGAATGCAGGTGTTAACCGTTTAAGTCTTGGCGTTCAAACTTTTAATGATGAATTACTAGAAAGGATCGGCCGTGTACATCGGGCAAAGGATGTTTATCGAACGATTGATTTAGCAAAATCATTGGGTTTCTCCAATATAAGTATCGATCTTATTTATAGCTTACCTAATCAAACAATAGAAGATTATAAAGCATCATTAGAGAAGGCATTTTCATTAGATATACCTCATTATTCTGCTTATTCGTTGATTATCGAGCCAAAAACTGTGTTTTATAATTTAATGAAAAAGGGCAAACTCCCTACACCAGGGGAAGATATTGAAGCACAAATGTATGAGATATTAATGGATGAAATGGATAAACACGGTGTTCGACAATATGAAATTAGCAATTTTTCCATTCCTGGATATGAAAGCCGGCACAATTTAACCTATTGGAATAATAACCATTATTACGGTTTTGGAGCCGGTGCCCATAGTTACATCAATGGAATTCGACGTTCTAATATTGGTCCAATAAAAAAGTATATCGACCGAATCAGCAATAATGAATTTCCTATTTATGAAGACCATATTGTTACATCAACTGAACAAATGGAGGAGGAAATGTTTTTAGGGCTGCGCAAAACAGAAGGAGTTTCTATCTCACAGTTTTATCAAAAATATAATCAAAATCCATTAACACTATTTAATAAGGAAATTAAAGAACTAGTCGATAAAAAATGGATTGAAGTTAAAAATGACTATATTTATTTAACAAGAACCGGAAAACTGTTGGGAAATGAAGTGTTTCAAGCTTTCTTAGGAACGGATTTAACTTAGCGCTTAATCATTGACACCATTCCCCCTTTTTGATAATTTATTAATATAATTAGCACTCGTTGGTTAGGAGTGCTAACAGAGGTGATGAATGTTGTTAACAGATCGTCAATTGTTGATTCTCCAGATAATTGTTGATGATTTTATTCGATCTGCGCAACCTGTCGGCTCTAGAACTTTGTCGAAAAAAGAGGGAATCTCATTAAGTTCGGCAACTATCAGGAATGAAATGGCAGACCTAGAAGAAATGGGATATATAGAAAAAACTCACACCTCTTCCGGTCGAGTTCCATCTGAAAAAGGTTATCGATATTACGTTGATCATTTACTATCGCCTCAAGCTTTGAATCAACAAGATATTTCGGTTATCCAGTCGATTTTCGCTGAGAAAATTTTTGAATTTGAAAAGGTTATTCAAAAATCTGCGAAGATTTTATCGGAGTTAACGAATTATACTTCGATTGTATTAGGACCGGCGGTAAGTGTTAATAAATTAAAAAGGCTCCAAATCATTCCGTTAAATAAAGAAACAGCAGTTGCTATATTGGTTACAGACACCGGGCATGTTGAAAATCGAACATTTCCTCTTCCGGTATCCGTAGACCCAAGTGATATTGAAAAAATGGTAAATATTTTAAATGAAAGATTAACTGGAGTTCCATTAGAGGACTTGCATAATAAGATTTATAAAGAAGTGGCGACGCTGTTAAAACAGCATATAAATAACTATGATTTAATGCTGCATCAAATTGCAGAAACACTAAAAATGCCGATCCATGAAAAACTATTCTTTGCCGGAAAGGCGAACATGCTGAGTCAGCCGGAATTCAATGACATTACAAAAATCCGAAATCTTTTAACGATGATTGATCAAGAAGAATGGATTACGAATTTGATTCGTAGTAATACAGCTGGAATCAGTGTGAAAATTGGAAGTGAAAATCAGGATCGGGTTATGGATAATTGCAGTTTAATTACAGCGACGTATTCGGCGGGGTCCGAAAAATTGGGCTCTATAGCCATCCTCGGACCGACAAGAATGGAGTACTCTCGTGTCATCAGCTTGCTAAAAATAATAAGCAGGGATTTGACAGAGGTGTTTACAAAGCTGTATCAATAGTAATAATGCTGGTAATATTGAGAAGGGTGAAAGTAAAACATTTCACCCCTCTTATTGTGAAGATAAATGGGTGTAATATGTGTTTGATTCTTTAAGGGAGGTGAGTAAGTTGACGAACGAAAATAAGACAGTTGAACAAGAAGCTGAAAACTTAGAAAATACCAATTCAGAACTTACCGATGAAGAAACAAAACCCGCTGTTGAGGGTGAAGCGAATGAGCAGACAATAGAAACGGAAAAGGAAAAAGCTGAACAGTCTGCTACTGATAACAGTGAAGAGCTTTTAAAAGAAATTGAAGAGTTAAAAGAAAAGCTTGAAGCAGCGGACAACCGTTACCTACGACTTCAGGCAGATTTTGAAAACTTTAAGCGCCGCACGAGATTAGATCAAGAGGCGAGCGAAAAATATAGAGCTCAAAAGTTAGCGACAGATTTACTTCCTGTATTAGACAACTTCGAAAGAGCACTGCAAATTGAAGCAGATAATGATCAAACAAAATCATTGCTCCAGGGAATGGAAATGGTCTATCGCACCCTGTTAGATGCATTGAAAAAAGAAGGTGTAGAGCCTATTGAGGCGGTTGGTCAAGAATTTGACCCTAATTATCACCATGCAGTAATGCAAGGTAATGACGAAAACTATGGCTCTAATATTGTGATTGAAGAATTACAAAAAGGATATCTTTTAAAGGATCGAGTAATCCGACCATCAATGGTAAAAGTAAATCAATAGTCTACATAACAAATTTAAAGGAGGAAAATGGTATATGAGCAAAATCATTGGTATTGACCTTGGTACAACAAACTCCTGTGTTGCTGTACTTGAAGGCGGCGAACCTAAAGTAATTCCAAACCCTGAAGGCAATCGTACCACTCCATCTGTAGTTGCTTTTAAAAATGGTGAACGTCAAGTAGGAGAAGTGGCGAAACGCCAGGCAATTACAAACCCAAATACAATTATTTCTATTAAACGTCATATGGGTACATCCCATAAAGTAGAAATTGAAGGGAAGCAATACACACCACAAGAAATTTCAGCTATTATTCTTCAATATTTAAAATCTTATGCAGAAGATTATCTTGGTGAGCCTGTGACAAAAGCGGTTATTACCGTGCCAGCATATTTTAATGATGCGGAACGTCAGGCTACAAAAGATGCTGGTAAAATTGCTGGTTTAGAAGTGGAACGTATTATAAATGAGCCAACAGCAGCTGCTTTAGCATATGGTTTGGATAAAACAGATCAAGATCAGACGATTCTTGTTTATGACCTTGGTGGCGGTACTTTTGACGTATCGATCCTTGAACTTGGTGACGGTGTATTTGAAGTTAAAGCAACTGCTGGTGATAATCGTCTTGGTGGTGACGATTTTGACCAAGCGATTATTGATTATTTAGTTGACCAATTCAAAAAAGAACATGGCATTGACCTTTCACAAGATAAAATGGCCTTACAACGTTTAAAAGATGCTGCAGAAAAAGCGAAGAAAGACCTTTCTGGTGTAACTTCAACACAAGTGTCTTTACCATTTATTACAGCAGGTCCTGCAGGCCCACTTCACTTGGAAGTGACATTAACAAGAGCTAAATTTGACGAATTAACTGCACACCTTGTTGAACGTACAATGGGACCGGTTCGTCAGGCTCTAAGTGATGCAGATATGACTCCTGCGGATATTGACAAGGTAATTCTTGTTGGTGGTTCTACTCGTATTCCTGCAGTACAAGAAGCAATTAAAAAAGCTATCGGAAAAGAACCGCATCGTGGTGTAAACCCTGATGAAGTAGTAGCAATGGGTGCTGCTATTCAAGGCGGTGTTATCACCGGTGATGTAAAAGATGTTGTATTACTTGATGTTACTCCACTATCACTAGGAATTGAAACAATGGGTGGAGTATTTACAAAACTAATCGAACGTAATACAACCATTCCAACATCTAAATCACAAATATTCTCTACTGCTGCAGATAATCAAACAGCTGTAGATATTCATGTACTGCAAGGGGAGCGTCCAATGGCAGCGGATAATAAAACATTGGGTCGTTTCCAATTAACTGATATCCCACCTGCTCCACGTGGAGTTCCGCAAATTGAAGTAACATTTGATATTGATAAAAATGGTATTGTAAATGTTCGTGCAAAAGACCTTGGTACGAATAAAGAACAGCAAATTACTATTAAATCTTCTACTGGTTTATCAGATGAAGAAATTCAAAAAATGGTAAGAGAAGCAGAAGAAAATGCTGAGGCAGATAAGAAACGTAAGGAAGAAGCTGAGCTTCGTAATGAAGCCGACCAGCTTGTATTTACAACAGAAAAGACCTTAAAAGAACTAGAGGGCAAGGTGGATGCTTCCGAAGTTGCCAAAGCAAATGAAGCGAAGGATGCATTAAAACAGGCGATTGAGAAAAATGATATAAATGAAATTCGTGCGAAAAAAGATGCTTTACAAGAAATTGTTCAAGCATTAACTGTTAAATTGTATGAGCAAGCTCAACAACAAGCTCAGGCTCAACAAGGAGCTCAAGATGCAGGAACCACTGCGAAAAAAGATGACAATGTTGTTGACGCTGAGTTTGAAGAAGTAAAAGACGATAAGTAATGATGTAAATGTAAAAAAGTCAAAGTCAATATGAGCGGCTTTGGCTTTTTTATTGATATCCTTTTCTAGGGGTGTTAGAATAATTTTTATGTGACAGATTCGGGAGTGGTGGTAATCATGAGTAAAAGGGATTACTATGAGGTACTGGGTATAGGCAAAAATGCCACAAAGGACGAGATCAAAAAAGCTTATCGTAAATTGTCCAAAAAATATCACCCAGATATAAATAAAGAGCCGGATGCAGCGGATAAATTCAAAGAAATTACAGAAGCTTATGAAGTATTGAGTGATGACCAAAAAAGAGCGCATTATGATCAATTTGGCCATACCGATCCGAACCAAGGCTTCGGTGGTTTTGGTGGCAGTGATTTTGGCGGCTTTGGCGGTTTTGAAGATATTTTTAATACTTTTTTTGGCGGAGGCGGCTCACGTAGACGAGATCCGAATGCGCCAAGACAAGGTGCGGATCTTCAATATACAATGACGATTTCTTTTGAGGAAGCGGCGTTTGGAAAAGAAACCGATATTGAAATTCCTCGTGAAGAAGTATGTGAAACGTGTCATGGCTCAGGTGCTAAGCCTGGAACGAAGCCAGAAACTTGTAAGCATTGTCATGGTTCAGGTCAAATAAGTATTGAACAAAATACACCATTTGGACGTATTGTTAATCGCAGAACTTGTCATTATTGTAATGGAACTGGGAAAGAAATTAAACAAAAATGTTCAACCTGCGGTGGATCTGGAAAGGTGAAAAAACGGAAGAAAATCCATGTAAAAATCCCAGCAGGTATTGACGATGGACAACAATTAAGAATGGCTGGACAAGGTGAAGCAGGTATTAATGGAGGCCCTCCTGGAGATTTGTATGTGGTTTTCCATGTTCGTCCACATGAATTCTTTGAAAGGGATGGCGATGATATTTATTGTGAAATGCCAATCACTTTCGTTCAAGCAGCATTAGGGGCAGAAATTGAAGTGCCAACATTACATGGTAAAGTGAAACTAAAGGTACCTGCAGGAACTCAAACGGGAACGAAATTCCGTTTAAAAGGAAAAGGGATTCCGAACGTTCGAGGATATGGTGTTGGGGACCAACATATTCTTGTTCGTATCATAACCCCAACAAAATTAAGTGAAAAACAAAAACAGCTTCTTCGTGAATTTGATGAAGCGAGTGGAAATGCTCCATTTGGCGGACATGAAGAAAGCTTTTTTTCAAAAGTAAAACGTGCCTTTAAAGGCGAGTAAGTATTGGAGTTGGTAGTATGAAGTGGTCTGAAATTAGTATCCACACAACCAATGAGGCGATCGAACCTATATCACATATTTTGCATGAAGCCGGGGCGAGCGGCGTAGTTATAGAGGATCCATTTGAATTGACAAAAGAAAGGGAAGATCAATTCGGGGAAATTTACCAACTCAATCCGGACGATTACCCTGAGGAAGGGGTCATTGTTAAAGCGTATTTGCCAGTAAATAGTTTTCTCGGAGAAACTGTAGAGGCTATTAAAGAGTCGATCAATAATCTGATTATTTATGATATAGATGTTGGAAAAAATAAAATTACGATTAGTGAAGTAAATGAAGAGGAATGGGCAACAGCCTGGAAGAAATATTATAATCCAGTGAAGATTTCTGAAAAGTTCACAATTGTTCCTACATGGGAGATTTATCACCCGGTTAGCAGTGATGAATTAATTATTGAATTAGATCCCGGGATGGCTTTTGGCACTGGTACCCATCCTACAACGGTAATGTGCATTCAAGCAATTGAAAGAACGGTCCGTCCTGGAGATAGAGTTATTGATGTTGGAACCGGGTCTGGTGTATTAAGTATTGCCGCTGCCATGTTGGGGGCAGAAGATGTGAGAGCATACGACCTTGATGATGTGGCTGTAACTCAAGCTAAATTAAATATTAAGCTCAATAAAGTAAACAATATTGTGACAGTTTCTCAAAACAACCTTCTAGATGGGGTAGAAGAGAACTCGGCAGATGTTATTGTGGCAAATATATTAGCGGAAGTAATTCTAAGATTTACTGATGATGCTGCACGTGTAGTGAAGCCTGGTGGATATTTTATTACTTCCGGTATTATTCAACAGAAAAAAGATTCAGTAAAAGAAGCTTTAATTAATTCTGGATTCGAAATTGTAGAAACCATTTTAATGGAAGATTGGGTTGCAATCATTTCAAAAAGACTATAATGATGATGGTGGGGGGATGCTTTGTCCCCTTTTATTTTTTTCTTTATATTTTCGATAAATTTTAGTAAAATAAATCGTATTATGTGTTAGAGAGGGTGCTTCGGATTGCAACGCTACTTTGTTAAACATCGAGCAAATGAAGATCGCTTTTTCATAGACGAAAATGACCGTCATCATATCGTTAAAGTGATGCGGATGGAAATAGGCGATCAAATTATTTGTGTTGATCCAGATGGACGACAAGCTTTATGCAAGCTTGCAGAAATTACCGATGAAAGAGTCGTTGCAGACGTTGTACAATGGAAAGAAGAGGATTCAGAACTTCCTATCTCAGTTGCCATCGCAAGCGGCCTTCCAAAAGGAGACAAGCTCGAATGGATCATTCAAAAAGGTACTGAGTTAGGGGCTCATCAATTTATCCCATATACTGCAGCGAGATCTGTTGTTAAATGGGATGATAAAAAGGCAGCCAAAAAAGTAGAGAGATGGCAAAAAATTGCTAAAGAAGCTGCAGAACAATCTCACCGTGTGATGGTGCCTGAGATATCAACGCCTGTGAGATTGAAAGGATTGCTGGAAAAAAGCAAGGAATTTGACTATAAATTGGTTGCATTTGAAGAAGAAAGTCGGAGCGGGGAAACCTCCGTTTTTTCTGCTGTTTTAAAAAAAATGCAGCCTGGAGAATCACTTCTTATTGTGTTTGGACCCGAAGGTGGTCTGGCAGCAGAAGAAGTTGAGCAATTAAAAAATAATGGTTTTGGACTTTGTGGACTTGGTCCACGAATTTTACGTGCGGAAACGGCCCCATTGTATTCACTAGCGGCTATTTCCTATCATTTTGAATTATTGAGGTGAGAATTATGCCAACAGTTGCATTTCATACACTAGGTTGCAAGGTTAACCACTATGAAACAGAAGCCATTTGGCAGCTTTTTAAACAAGAAGGCTATGAGAGAGTTGAATTTGAATCCATAGCAGATGTTTATGTAATTAATACATGTACGGTAACAAATACAGGTGATAAAAAAAGCCGTCAGGTGATTCGGAGAGCAGTTAGGAAAAATCCAGATGCAGTTATTTGTGTAACAGGATGTTATGCTCAAACTTCTCCAGCAGAAATTATGGCTATTCCTGGCGTAGATATTGTTATTGGTACACAGGACCGTGTGAAAATGCTTGATTATATTGAACAGTATAAGAAGGAACGCCAGCCGATTAACGGTGTCAGCAATATCATGAAGAATCGTGTGTATGAAGAACTTGACGTTCCATCCTTTACTGATCGGACACGCGCTTCTTTAAAAATTCAGGAAGGTTGTAACAATTTCTGTACATTCTGCATTATTCCATGGGCTCGCGGCCTTATGAGATCTCGCGATCCGAAAGAAGTTATTCGCCAAGCTCAACAGTTAGTCGATGCAGGTTACAAAGAAATTGTTTTAACAGGAATCCATACTGGCGGTTATGGAGAAGACATGAAGGATTACAACCTCGCTATGCTACTCCGTGATCTAGAAGAAGAAGTTAAAGGATTAGAGCGTTTGCGTATTTCTTCAATTGAAGCTAGCCAAATTACGGATGAAGTGATAGAGGTAATAAAGCATTCAAAAATTGTGGTTCGTCATTTGCATATCCCATTACAATCAGGTTCTAATTCAGTATTAAAAAGAATGCGTCGTAAATATACAATGGAATTCTTTGCTGAACGATTAAATCGGTTGAAAGAGGTTCTTCCGGGACTTGCCGTTACTTCTGACGTTATTGTTGGATTTCCAGGTGAAACGGAAGAAGAATTTATGGAAACTTATAATTTTATTAAAGAACATAAATTCTCTGAGCTTCATGTTTTTCCTTATTCCAAACGTACTGGAACACCTGCGGCTAGAATGGAAGATCAAATCGATGAAGAAATTAAAAACGAACGTGTTCATCGCTTGATAACTTTATCTGATCAACTTGCAAAAGAATATGCATCCCAATTTGAAGGTGAAGTTCTTGAAGTGATCCCAGAAGAGGAGTATAAAGAGCAAGCGAATTCCGGTCTTTATGTTGGTTACACTGATAACTACTTAAAGGTTGTATTCCCTGCTACAGAAGATATGATCGGCAAAATCGTCAAGGTAAAAATTACAAAAGCCGGTTATCCATACAACGAAGGTCAATTTGTCCGTGTTGTCGAAGATCGGGCTGAGGTAAAGGAAGAAATATTTACAAGAAAAGAAGCAGCTATTTAAAAAGGACCGTGTTCGGTCCTTTTACTTTATAACTGGAGAATTCGGCTTTCTATCATGTAAAAACAGTATCATTTCTCCGAATTTAGTAGCAAATGGCAATACGAGCAAAGATGAGATAACATTAAATAAAACGCTAATATGAGCCAATTGTACCATCTTATTACTTGCTAAATAAGGTGCATATTCGGTAAGCAATGGGATAAAAGGTGTAAACAATAAGACACCAAAAACATTGAGCCATATATGAGCATACGCAGCTAATTTTGATTCTTTCCCTCCGCCAATGGAGGCGATTAAGGCGGTAATACATGTCCCGATGTTGGCTCCGAAAACAATGGCGATTCCTGCATCAAGCTGCAGAAGCCCAGCTGTTAAAAATCCCATTGTAATTCCGGTCATAGCAGTACTGGATTGGATGATGGCAGTTATCACGGCTCCTGTTAAGAGGCTAAGTATAATATTATCATTAATCGAAATAATAAATTGTTTGATCATTGAAAGCTCTGTTAACGGATGGGCTAATAATTCGAAGCCTTTCATAGCAGTGAAAACAGAGGCAATACCAAAGAAGAGCATACCGATACTCCTTATTTTAATATGATTAAATATGATAAGTATTGCCCCTATAATCGCTAAAGGAACAAGTATACGGTCTAGATTAAAGGTTATCAGTTCCGTTTTAAAAGTAGTTCCGATATTCGTTCCTAAAATAATTCCAATTGATTGTGGGAATGTCATAATTCTAGCGGAAATGAGCCCGATGGTAATAACCATAACTGCCGAACTGCTTTGTAGTAGAGCGGTGATAAAAGTTCCGGTGATCAAACCTTTTAATGGGGTCCCAGTTAATTTTATCAACCAACCCTTTAATTTATTTGCTGATAAATTAAACAATCCAAACCTAATAATGGTCATCCCGAAAATAAATAATAAAATAAATATGATAAATAATACAATATATAGCATGTCTTCACCTCTCCTTTCATTGTATGGCCACTCAGAAGGGGACATGCCACTTTTATAGGAAAATAAAAACTAAGTGAAAAAATAAGTATAAAAATTGTGCATACCTGTTTTAAACTGCGAATTTCAGTTGACCTTGTTTAAAGGTTATATTATAATTGCAAAGTAAATGGATTGATGTAAGTGTGTTGTGTTTCGGAGGGAGGGAAAGAGAATGTCTAAAACTGTCGTTCGTAAAAACGAATCGCTTGAAGATGCTCTTCGTCGCTTCAAACGTTCTGTATCAAAAACTGGTACTTTGCAAGAGGCAAGAAAGCGCGAATTCTACGAAAAACCTAGTGTAAGACGTAAGAAAAAGTCTGAAGCAGCAAGAAAACGTAAGTATTAAGAGGGTGTAATACATGAGTCTTCTCGAGCGTTTAAATAATGACATGAAACAAGCGATGAAAAACAAAGAAAAAGACAAACTCTCTGTGATTCGGATGATAAAAGCTTCCTTGCAAAATGAGGCAATTAAGCTTGGTGTGAAAGAACTTTCCGAAGAGCAAGAGTTAACAGTCCTTTCTCGCGAATTAAAACAACGCAAAGACTCCCTCCATGAGTTTGATAAAGCCGGACGTCAAGATCTGGTTGAAAAACTTCGTACAGAAATCGCAATTGTCGAGCTGTATTTGCCAAAACAGCTTTCTGAAGAAGAGCTGACCGAGATCGTCAAACAAACGATCCTTGAAGTTGGCGCAACATCAAAAGCTGATATGGGAAAAGTGATGTCAGCGATTATGCCTAAAGTAAAAGGTAAAGCCGATGGAGCGCTTGTAAATAAATTTGTACAACAACACCTTTCATAGTATTCTGACTCAAAAAGACCACAGGGGAATCTGTGGTCTTTTTACTTAAATAAGCAAGTAAATCTTTGACTTCGAAAAGCCTTAGCGAATAGTCTTTCGCTCTTCCCGAATCTGCTTTATAGTTTAACGTAATTCCTGGATCTCAGTTAGAATCTCTACAGGGGGTTACGACAGCATTGTAAAACAGAAAGTGATTGCATTTGAGATGTCTACATCGCTCTTGTTTACTAAAGCTCAGGTATCTTAGGACACCCCTGTGTGTCAGGATCATTCCATTATGCTCAATTGGAAAAAGGTGTGCTAGAACCTCCTTTCATTTCATAAACATGAGATGAAAGGGGGTTCTTTTTTTATGGCAAAAAAATGGGGCCAGCGGGTTCGAAATTGGATGGCTAAAAAAATGGATCTTCCTCAAGATGTCATGATGGATTTACCACGAATCACCATGATCGGACAAATTCATATTTACATTGAAAATCATCGAGGGCTTCTAGCGTTTACAGATAAAGAACTCCGATTGTTATTAAAACAAGGACAGTTATTAGTGAAGGGGAAATCTTTTGTCATTAAGACGATTCTACCCGAAGAAATTCTACTTGAAGGAAAAATTGATCAAGTCTTATATATAAATGAAAATTCGGGAGGAACAAAATGAAGAACCAGTGGATTGATTTTTTATTTGGAATGGTTACGGTTAAAATTACCGGGAAAGGAATCGAGCGATTTATTAATGTCCTCACAAGGAATGAAATAATTATTTGGAATGTAAAACGACATGGAACAGAAACGATTACTTTTCAAATGAAGCTCGAGGATGCCAAAAACATCAGATATTTTGCTAGACATACAGATTGCCAAATCACATTTTTAAAAAGAAATGGAGTCCCGTTTTTATTTAGGAGGCTCTTAAAGAACAGCGGTTTTCTTGCTGGTGCGGTAATATTTCTCTTAATCATATTTCTTCTTTCGAACGTCATTTGGGGCATAGAAATCAAAGGTGCAAAACCGGATACTGAGTATCAAATCCGCAAAGAACTGGATAGGATGGGCGTTAAAATTGGAAAACTACAATTTTTTGTAAAAAATGTAGAGGGAATACAAAGAGAGTTAACTAATAATGTCGGAAATCTAACATGGGTTGGTGTGGAATTAAAGGGGACAACCTATCATTTACAAGTAGTCGAAAAAAACGAACCAGAAAAACAAAAGGAACTATCCCCACAAAACCTTGTGGCGAAAAAGAAGGCAATCATTGTAAAAACATTTGTGGAAGAAGGCAAAAAGGTCGTTGATATTCATGACTATGTGCAAAAAGGGCAATTACTCGTATCCGGTGAAATCGGACAAGATGGGGAAAACGTTAAACTCGTCCCTGCCAAGGGAAAAGTGTGGGGGGAAACTTGGTATAAAAGTCATGTGGAGCAGCCACTTGATACGAAGTTTATAGTATTAAACGGAAATGAAAAACGAAAACATTCACTTGCGTTTGGAAAGTTTGAGTTACCTATTTGGGGATTCAAAGCCCCAGAATACAAGCAATTTGAAACGGAAAAGACCATTTATAAACTTCATTTTTTAAAATGGGTGCTTCCAGTTTCCTATATTCAAACCACTATTCGTGAAAGTGAAGATATTATCCGATCTTATACGAAAGAGCAGGCGGAACAAATTGCTTTAGAAAGGGCTAAAAAAGAAATAAAAAGTCAATTGGATGAAGATGCTATGTTTAAAGATGAAAAGATTTTACACAAGGAAGTAAAAAATGGTAAAGTTATACTGGATATACATTTTAAAATGATTGAAAACATCGCAGTAGAACAACCGATTTCCAAGGAGACTCGTGAATGACAGAGAAGTTAACAGTTATTGATGTACAGCTTGAAAATCCGGCAGAGGCCATTGCTTTACTTGGTAACTCAGATCAAAATTTAAAAATCATTGAAGAAGAGCTTGGCGTCAAAATGATTACAAGAGGCGAATCGGTCAGCCTGTCAGGTGATGAAACTCAAGTTGCTGTCGCTAGACAGATTTTGGACAAATTAATGCTAGTGATTCGTAAAGGTATTCATATAGGCCCAAGAGATGTGCTTTATGCCATTCAAATGGCAGAAAAAGGAACATTAGATTATTATGTGAATTTATACGATGAAGTTATTGGAAAAAATATTAAAGGAAAAACGATCCGGGTTAAAACACTTGGTCAAAGGCAATATATTATGGCCATTAACAAAAGTGACTTAGTATTTGGCATAGGTCCAGCCGGTACTGGTAAAACCTACTTGGCTGTTGTGATGGCAGTAAATGCTTTGAAAAACGGCCAAGTAAATCGTATCATTCTGACTAGACCTGCTGTGGAAGCAGGGGAGAGTCTTGGTTTCCTTCCTGGAGATTTAAAGGAGAAGGTTGACCCATATTTAAGGCCATTGTATGATGCCTTGCACGATATTTTGGGGGTAGAGCATACTGGCCGCTTAATTGAACGCGGAACGATTGAAATTGCTCCGCTTGCCTATATGAGAGGGCGAACGCTTGACGATGCCTTTGTTATATTAGATGAAGCACAAAATACGACCCATGCTCAAATGAAGATGTTTCTGACAAGACTCGGATTTGGATCGAAAATGGTGATTACCGGTGATCACACCCAAATTGATTTGCCTAAAGGGGTAAAGTCAGGATTAGTCGAGGCTGAAGAAATATTGAAAAATGTGAATGGCATTTCATTTGTCTATTTGGAGCAAAGTGATGTAGTACGTCATCCTCTAGTAGGTAGAATTATTGAAGCCTATGATAAAAAAGGAAAATAAAAAAGAAACTGAGAAGCTGACCCAAACGTCCTTTTAAACGACTTTTTTGGGCTCAGCTTTTTTATTTAAACTTTTGAATAATTATATTTCTAAATCTCGCAAATTGTGTGTAAAACAAATAAGATCCCCTTTTACGGTTTAAATTACAAAAAGAAGGGTAAAAAGACATTTGGGACACCTACATATTTGTTTTAATAATATAACTTTTCTGTGAGTCAATATGGAAAATAGTGAAATATATCCAAAAAACTGTTATCATTTTACATAAAGTTCGTTTTTATCTAAAATACTTTTGACAAAACATGTTAATTTCATTTTGCAAGCCGTAGTTGGAGGGATATTGTTGGAAAAACTGCAGCAGCATTTCATTCGAATTAGAAAACTTTTGGATATTTCTTTTTTCCGAATTCTCTTTTTCATTGTGTTAGGCCTTGTTTTGTATACAGCAATGTATACAAATGTAAAACCTGAAAAGTTGGATGTTGATCTTTTTTCTGTGGCAGAAAAGACGATACGCTCTCCCGGGACTGTTGAGGATAAAAAAAGTACAGAAAGAAAACGGGCCGAGGCTCGCAATCAAGTTCAACCTGTATATACATTAAAAAATGAATATGCTCAAAATCGAGTAGACCTAATTTCCTCGATATTCAATGCAGCCTCTGAAGTTAATGATGAGATAAGTGAAAACTTGAAGGAATCGGAGGAGGAAACTGCTGAAGATCAATTACCAACCTCTGAACCAAGTACGGAAGAAAAAATTACCATGTTAACTGGAAAGTTGACACCTACAGTGACTAAGGATTTATCGAACCAAGTATTTACGGCATTAGTACAAGCAAGTAATGATGAGTTATCGATTGCTAAAGATTTAACGGTGACCGCTATCAATAATGTAATGACGAAAAGAATTCCTGCTGATGAAGTAGAGAATGCCAAAAAAAGTCTGGAAGAAGAATTAAAGTATACAGCCTTGAATGATAATTTAAGAATGGCGGCTATTGAGCTGGGAAGATATGCGGTCATACAAAATGAATTTTATGACCCTACCGCTACAGAAGAACTGCGTCAAAAGGCTGCCGAAAGCGTAGAGCCGGTTAAAATTCTTCAAGGACAAGTCATCGTAGAAGAAGGGGAACTAATTGACCAAGAAATATATCGCCAATTAAAGCTTGTTGGTCTTCTTCAGAATGAAAAAACTTATAAACCGTTTATTGGCTTAATCATGCTTATTGTAATTATGCTTTCAGCCATATATTATAATTTTTATCTAATGAAATCTTCATTACCAGAAAAGAGACAAACTTATCTTTTGTTGTTTGGATTAATTTTTGTTTTGTCGATTTTTCTCATGAAGATTATTAGTCTGCTGCAATTTTATAATTATCCTTGGGTAGGATATTTGTTTCCTGCTGCATTAGCTGGTATGCTGTTAAAAATTTTAATTGATGAGAAACTGGCTATTTTAACATCCGTAATCCTATCACTATGCGGTAGCATTTTATTTAATGAAGGAGTGTCTGGAACACTAAATTTCTCTGTAGGATTTTATATTTTATTTAGTTCCTTGGCAGGTATCCTTTATTTAAGTAATCAAAATCAAAGATCAAGAATCCTACAGGCAGGATTATTTGCTGCAATTGTAAATCTTATGACCTTATTGGCAGTGATGTTTTTACCAAATGGACACTTTTCCGGGATCGAATATGGATATTACTTTATTGCCGCTCTTGTTTCCGGGCTCATATCTGCCGTATTAACGATAGGATTATTACCATTTTTTGAAGCGAGCTTTGGTATTCTGTCTACCATGAGGCTGATCGAATTGTCCAATCCAAATCATCCTTTATTGAGGAAGATTTTAATGGAAGCTCCGGGAACCTATCATCACAGTGTCATGGTGGCAAATTTAGCAGAATCGGCCTGTGAGGCAATAGGGGCAAATGGTCTTCTTGCTAGAGTAGGTAGCTATTACCACGATATTGGAAAAACAAAGCGGCCACACTTTTTTATAGAAAATCAAATGAATCAGGATAATCCTCATGATCGATTGACACCGGATAAAAGTGCGAGTATTATAATTGCTCATGCTGTCGATGGGGCCAATATTTTACGCAAATACCAAATGCCTAAAGAAATCGTTGATATTGCCGAGCAGCATCATGGAACAAGCTTATTGCAATTTTTTTACCATAAAGAGCTTCAAATGAATCCTCATTCTAAAATTAAAGAAGAAGATTTTCGTTACCCAGGTCCTAAGGCTCAGTCTAAGGAGTGTGCCGTGATAGGAATTGCGGACAGTGTTGAGGCAGCAGTGCGATCCATTCCTAATCCAACACCTGAGTTGATTGAGTCGCTTGTAAAGAAAATAATTGCTGACCGAATACAGGATGGCCAATTGAATGAATGCGACCTCACAATGAAGGAAATTGAAACGGTGTCGTATACTTTATGTGAAACATTAAAGGGAATCTTCCATTCTAGGATTGAATACCCTGAACTAACAAAGAAGGTGAAGCAAGCATGACATTACTGATTGATAGCACAGATGAAACAAAGGAATTAACAGAACAGCAAATACTTGAAATAGAAAGATTGTTAAATTTTGCTGCAAATAAACTAAAGGTTGAGAAACATAGTGAAGTTTCCGTTACTTATGTAACCAATGAAAAAATTCAAGAAATAAACCGCGATTATCGGGGAAAGGATGCACCAACTGACGTAATTTCTTTTGCAATGGAAGAGCTTGGGGAAGGCGAAATGGAATTAGTTGGTGTAGATATGCCTCGTATTTTGGGAGACATCATAATTTCTGTACCGAAAGCAAGGGAGCAGGCAGAAGAATATGGCCACTCTTATTTACGCGAGCTGGGATTTTTAGCAATTCACGGTTTTTTGCATCTTTTAGGTTATGATCATATGACAGAGGAAGATGAAAAGGAAATGTTCACTCTACAAAAGGAAATCTTAGAGGCGTATGGACTTACAAGAGAAGCATAGGGATAAACCATTCTGGTATTCCTTCATTTATGCGATTGAAGGAATTGTAACCGTCGTTAAGCATGAAAGAAATATGAGATTTCATTTGCTCAGTTCATGTATTGTATTATTGATGTCATTTTATTTTTCTATTGATAAAATGGAATGGCTGATAGTTCTGATACTTATTAGTGGGATGTTTTGTCTTGAAATGGTAAACACCGCGATCGAGAGGGTGGTTGATCTCGTTACATTGGAGTATAAACCTTTAGCAAAGCAGGCGAAAGATGTGGCTGCAGGTGCGGTATTGGTTTATGCGTTTGTTTCGATCATAATTGGTGCATTAATTTTTATACCTTATGTGTTTAAGCTGTTAAGAACAATTGAAATTAGTTGAGAAATTCGATAAAATGACTAAACCAAATTAATAATTAGGTTTATTTTAGAGAATATTTCAACAATTTAAAATTTTTGATATTTTTTCTTTACAATTAATGATTTTGGTTTCAAATTGAGGTAAAATAAAGAAACAGCAGTAAATTGCTGGAAAGGAAGAATGACTAGTGAACATAAATCAACTAATTGAAGAAGCAAAAGCAGCAAGAGAAAATGCCTATGTTCCTTACTCAAAATTTGCCGTGGGAGCAGCTCTCTTAACCAAAGATGGAAACATATATGGTGGCTGTAATATTGAAAATGCAGCTTATAGTATGTGTAATTGTGCAGAACGGACTGCGCTTTTTAAAGCGTTTTCAGAAGGAGATCGAGAGTTCAAAGCAATGGCCGTTGTAGCTGATACCGAACGCCCTTGCCCTCCATGCGGTGCTTGCCGGCAAGTAATTTCAGAGTTATGTCCACGTGACATGAAGGTTGTATTAACGAATCTAAAAGGGGATATTCAAGAACTTACTGTTGAAGAATTATTACCAGGAGCTTTTTCACCGGAGGATTTACATGCTAAGTAATATACATGAAAAAAACAGCTTTAAGTCAGGATTTATATCTATAATTGGTAGGCCAAACGTCGGTAAATCAACATTTTTAAATCGGGTCATTGGGCAAAAAATCGCTATAATGAGTGACAAGCCGCAAACAACACGAAACAAAATTCAAGGAGTATTAACCCTTCCTGATGTACAAATGGTATTTATCGATACGCCAGGCATTCACAAACCAAAACATAAATTAGGCGACTTTATGATGAAGGTAGCTCAAAATACTCTAAAAGAAGTAGACTTAATTTTATTTATGGTCAATGCGGAAGAAGGGTTTGGCCGTGGAGAAGAATATATTCTTGAAAAATTCCAATCCATTAACACACCGGTATTCCTCGTTATTAATAAAATTGACCAAATTCACCCTGATGAATTGCTGCCGATTATTGAAACGTATAAAGAAAAGTATCCTTTTAAGGAAATCGTTCCTATATCTGCTCTAGAGGGGAATAATGTAGAGCGATTACTTTCTCAAATTAAAGATATATTACCTGAGGGACCGCAATATTATCCTGCAGATCAAGTAACTGACCATCCTGAAAGGTTTATTATTACGGAATTGATAAGAGAAAAGGCTCTGCATTTAACAAGGGAAGAAGTTCCTCACTCACTGGCTGTTGTTATGGATAAAATGGAGCGCAAAGAGGGTAAGAACATTATTCATGTTATGGCCACTATCATTGTTGAGCGTGATTCCCAAAAAGGGATTATTATTGGCAAACAAGGGAGCATGCTTAAAGAAATCGGAAAACGCGCAAGAGTAGATATCGAAAATCTCCTAGGTTCAAAAGTGTTCCTGGAGCTTTGGGTAAAAGTCCAAAAGGATTGGCGAAATAAAATGTCGCAGCTCAGGGAATATGGTTTTAATGAAGACGAATATTAAGGGATTCGCTTTAACTAAGTTATTATAACCATCTGAAATATATGCCTAAAAAGAATTTACAATATTTACGTATTATGATTAGTGCGTAGGCTGGCTAAGATAAATGTAAGGTTTGGTTGTATTATTGCTAGTCAAATATTGAAAGGTGGGGTTTTCGTGTTGGATTTTACGTGGAAAATATTTAGCCAAACAGGTAATATTGACACATATCTCCTTTTTAAAGAATTGGAGAAAGAAAAACAAGAAATCGAAATACCCAGTAAACTAGATGAAGAGCTAGCACAAATTGATTATCCAATTCTCTAGCAGTCGTACGCCCTTGGATGGTGAAAGTCTTGTTTCAAAGATGTGAAGGCATCATAATTAGAACTACAGATTATGGAGAAACGAATAAAATTATAACAATATATACTAGGGAATGGGGGAAGATTGGCGTAATGGCGAAAGGGGCTAAAAAGCCCAATAGCCGCCTTTCTTCCATTACCCAGCTATTTACTTATGGTTATTTCTTAATTCAAAAAGGGAAGGGATTAGGAAATTTGCAGCAGGGAGAAATTATAAACTCCATGCGATCAATCGGAGAAGATATTTTTTTAACTGCATATGCTAGTTATATTGTTGAATTAACTGATAAATGTACCGAGGAAAAAAAGCCAAATCCTTTTCATTTTGAGTTATTATTTCAAACGCTTCACTATTTGAATGAAGGCAATGACCCAGATATTTTAATGAACATTTATGAGATGAAAATGCTAAATGTTTTAGGATTATACCCAATTTTAAATCAATGTTCCGTTTGTGCGAGTACTGACGGACATTTTTCTTTTTCGATCCGTGAAGGTGGTTTTTTATGTCATCGCTGTTTAGACAAAGACCCCTATCATCTCAAAATTTCACCAGCTACCGTTAAATTATTAAGGTTGTTTTACTATTTTGATTTATCAAGATTAGGTACTATATCTGTTAGGAATGAAACAAAAGAGGAACTAAAAAAAGTGATTTCAGCTTACTATGAAGAATACTCAGGCCTACATCTTAAAACGAAAAAATTTCTAAATGCAATGGAAGAATTTCGGAATCTTTTATAGCACTTATTGACATTCCATATTATTTTGGTTATTATTAGCATTAAAATTAATAATTGCGTTGACGGAAAGGAGTACTTAACATCCTCTATAAAAGCGAACCTAGGACGGTGGAAGCTAGGGTATAGAGTGTTAAGGAAGGGCGTTCCTGAGCAATGATGTATACATTTTTTAAAGTGGCTGCTTTTTATAAGCGGCAAATAGGGTGGAACCGCGGGTATACTCTCGTCCCTATGCTTCATTTAGCATAGGGTCGGGAGTTTTTTATTTAATATTTGGAAAAAGGAGTTAAAGCAATGAGTGTATCAATGGAACAAATTGTTTCACATGCTAAACACAGAGGTTTTATCTTTCCTGGTTCAGAAATTTATGGGGGTCTAGCTAATACATGGGATTACGGCCCATTAGGAGTTGAACTTAAAAATAATATTAAAGCCGCTTGGTGGAAAAAATTTGTTCAAGAATCTCCATATAATGTAGGCTTAGATGCAAGTATTTTGATGAATCCACGGACTTGGGAAGCATCTGGACATATTGGTAACTTTAATGATCCTATGATTGATTGTAAAAATTGTAAGGCACGCCACCGTGCAGATAAATTAATCGAAAATGCGCTTGAAGAAAAAGGAATTGAAATGGTTGTAGATGGCCTCCCTTTTGATAAAATGGAGAAGTTAATAAACGAACATCATATAGCTTGTCCAGATTGCGGCAGTCATGATTTTACAGGAATTCGTCAATTTAATTTAATGTTTAAAACGTTCCAAGGTGTTACAGAGTCAAGTGCGAATGAAATTTTTCTTCGCCCGGAAACAGCTCAAGGTATTTTTGTAAACTTTAAAAATGTTCAGCGTACTATGCGTAAAAAACTTCCTTTTGGAATTGCGCAAATAGGAAAAAGCTTCCGTAATGAAATTACACCAGGTAACTTTACCTTCCGCACAAGAGAGTTTGAGCAAATGGAGCTTGAGTTTTTCTGTCGACCGGGAGAGGAGTTGAAATGGTTTGATTATTGGAAGCGGTTTGCAGAAGAATGGCTGTTGTCATTAGGTCTGAATAAAGAAAATTTAAGACTTCGCGATCATTCTGAGGATGAATTGTCTCATTACAGTAATGCCACTACTGACTTTGAATACAAGTTTCCGTTCGGATGGGGAGAACTTTGGGGTATTGCTTCAAGAACAGACTATGATTTAAAACAACATATGCAATTCTCAGGTGAAGATTTTAATTACATTGATCCAGAAACGAATGAACGATACATTCCTTATTGTATCGAGCCATCTCTTGGAGCAGACCGGGTAGCCCTTGCGTTTTTAATTGATGCGTATGATGAGGAACAGCTAGAGGACGGAACATCTCGTACTGTCATGCATTTTCACCCTGCCCTTGCACCATTTAAGGCAGCTGTATTGCCATTGTCCAAAAAATTATCAGATGGGGCAAGAGAGGTATTTTCAACATTATCTAAGCATTTCAATGTGGATTATGATGAGGCTGGCTCAATCGGTAAGAGATATCGTCGTCATGATGAAATTGGTACACCTTTCTGTATCACCTATGATTTTGATTCACAAGAAGACCATATGGTGACAGTAAGGGACAGGGATACGATGGAACAAACAAGAATACCAATTGACCAACTTGTAAGCTTTTTACAAGAAAAAATTTTATTCTGATAAAAGGTGCGGCTTAAAGGTAGTGACCCCTTAAAGTTAGAGTTTTTCATTATGCAATTAATTGGCTGGTATGAATTCGATATTCAACTGGACTCATACCAGCCAGTTTTTGTTTTATTCGCACATTGTTATAATAATCGATATATTTTTCGATTTTCTTTTTCAATTCTTCATAGGAAATGAATGCTTCTCCATAATAGATTTCTTGTTTCAGTAACCCAAAGAAATTCTCCATTGCGGCATTATTTGCACAATTACCTTTGCGTGACATACTTTGAAAAATCTTATTCTGCTTTAATGTTTGTACCCATTTTTTATGTTGATAATGCCAACCTTGATCCGAATGAATGGTTGTTCGATATTTTGCACGTTCGTGAATGACTGGTAACGCTTGTTTTAATGAATCTATCACAAAATCCAATGTAGGGCGCTTTGACATACTAAATCCAATGATTTCTCCGTTATATAAATCCACGACTGGACTTAAATACAGCTTTTCATCATTTGTACATTTAAATTCTGTTACGTCTGTGACTACTTTTTGAAGGGCATATGGTGTGTAGAATCGGCGATTTAATCGGTTTTTTGCCACTTTTCCTACTGTCCCTTTATAAGATTTATAACGTGATTTGCGTACAAATTTCTCACATTTTAGGTTTAATTCTTGCATAATTCGCTGTACTTTTTTGTGATTGATTATATATCCTTGTGCTTTCAATTCGGCGTGAATACGTCGATAACCATATCGACCTTCATGTTTTTTAAATACTTCTAAAATCAAGGCTTTCCAATCTTTATCTGGATCTACTTGATGCATCTGTTTGACATAATAATGATAGGTTGCCTCTGGAATACCTACTTGGTTCAACACATCTTTTAATCGGAATCTTTCTTCTTTGAGTTCGAATGCAATCGCTGCTTGTGCTTTTCGAGGAAGGCATTCGGGTTCTCCTGAAAAGCATTTAACTTTTTTAAATAGGCAATCTCTAAACGAAGCAGTTCATTTTC